>SKFY01000074.1 GCA_007117755.1 Candidatus Woesearchaeota archaeon
AAACTTTACAAGCAGGGTTACCACGAGGAACCATTGCGTCAAGATCTTTACCAATTTCTTTTTTATAAGATTTTATTTTTAAAGGAATTTTTTTATCATTACAAAAATCTTTTAAGGTTTTTAAAGTACTATCCCTATATCCTTCTATTCCTTCATCAATAGCTAAAGCTTCCACTTCGTAACCTAGTTTATTTAGTAGGTAAAGAACAGTCACTGAGTCTTTACCGCCACTAGCCGCTACGCAAACCCTGTCTTTTTTAGATAATAAATCAAATTCTTCAATAGTTCTTTTTACTTTGTTTTCAAAGTATTCCAAGAAATGATTTTTACAAAGAGTAGGGTTTTGAAAAATAGCTTTTGATTCACACTTATCACATTTCATCCTCCCGAAACCACGCTTAATATTTGTATATTATCTTCATCAAATAATTCTTCGTCTGAAGTTACTATTTCTCCGTTTTTAACTACTAAAACTTCTTCAGGATTAATTTTTAATTCTTCTAATAATTCTTCGACTGTGCCTTGAAAAGGCATTTCCATATTTTTTTTGTTAACTTCTAAATATATTTTCATTATTGTTAAAGGGATAATCAGGGAGTATATAAACGTTTATAAAAAAAAAGTTATAAGGAAAAATCTTATATAAGACCGTCTCATACTTTTTTATATTATGGACAAACAATTGTTTAGAGATACTGATCGTTTATTTGTTAGTTATTTTAAGAGTTTTATTGATAAATCCACTTCGGTGGTATTAACTGGTCATAAGTCTCCAGATGATGATTGCGTGGCTTCTTTGTTAACTCTTTATACTTATTTGAAGGATTATCTGGGTTATGAAAAAGAAGTTCGTATGATAATAACAGGACAAGAACAAACTAGGTGGAGTTATTTTAAATATTTTGAGCATATTGAATTCGTGGATGATTTGGCTGATGAGATAACTGAAAAAAATACTTTGGTTTTATTGGATGGTTCTCAATGGTTTAGGTTTAGTAATAAAGAAGAAATTAAGAGTTTTAAAGGAACTAGTGTGTGTATAGATCATCATGTTTCTTCAGGTAATAATTTTAGTTTGTCCTTGATAGCTCCTCAGTATTCTTCTAATACAGAGATTTTGTACAAGTTATTTTTTGTTAAGGAAAGCATAACTAAGGAATTAGCTGAGACTATGCTTATGGGTATATTGGGAGATACGGGTAATTTCAGGTATATTAATCACGAAAATTCTGGGGTTCTTAGTATAGCTGAGCGTTTAATGAAGGCAGGTGAAGTAAATATTCAATTATTGGAGTCTAAGTATAGGGGTGTTGATAAAAAGATATTGCCTGTTTTTAGGGAGTATTTGAAAAATACTAATTTTATACGTGTGGAGGGTTGGCCTTTGATTGCTTATTCTTATATTAGTAAGTCTTTTATTGAAAAAAATAGTGATTTGATAGTTAATCAGACTAAGTTTTTAGTTCTTAATTATTTGGAAAATTTTAGGGGTGTGGACTGTTTTTTCATAGTGAGGCCTAATGAAGAGTATACACGTATTTCTATAAGGTCTAAAGGGGATTTGGATGTTAATAAGATAATGGAGGATTTGAAAATAGGAGGAGGGCATAAAAACGCTGCTGGAGGCGTTATTAAGGGAAGTCCTAGGAAAATGATAAGTTTAATGAAAAAGTATTTTTCTAAAAATCCTTTTTTTGTTTCTGAAGATTGAATGAGTAAATTATTTAAATATTATAAGTAGAATAAGTATTCTAAAAATAAAAAGATGGTTTTGGAGTCTATATTAACGGCGCATGTAGCGGAGAACAAGTACAGGTATGTTTTTATTATGGGTCTTGTTATTACTTTAATCGCTGGTGTTTTGGCAAGTGCTATAGGTTCTAATAATATTTTAGATTCGAGTTTGTTGTTCATAACTTTTATTTCTATACCTTCTGTTCCTTTAATGTATGGAATTATTAAATTAGAAGAGGATAAGACTATGAAGTATAAAAGTGAGTGGAATGTTTTGAATGAGCATTCTAAGGCTTTGGGAGCTTTTATGTTCTTGTTTTTTGGCTTCGTAGTTGGTACTTTGGCTCTTTTTGTTTTTGTTCCTGGCTCTGTGATTACTGATTTGTTTTTGAGTCAGATAAGGCAGTTGGAGAATATGGGTCATAGTATTTTTACTGGTTTTGTTTTTGAAAGTTCTATACAGAATTTTAATTATATCTTTTTTAATAATTTGAAAGTTTTGATTTTAGCTACTGTTTTCTCGTTTTTTTTCGGCGCTGGTGCTATTTTTATTTTAGCTTGGAATGCATCTATAATTGGTACGGCTATAGGTAGTTATGTTAAACAAGGAATTGTTAGGGCTGCTGAGTATAGTGGTTTTCAAAAAATTACTGAGTTGAGTCAGGTTTGGCTAACAGGTTTATTCATGTTTTCAATACATGGTATTCCTGAGATACTTGCTTATTTTACTGCTGGCTTGGCAGGGGGGGTGATTAGTATAGCTGTTGCTAGGCATCATTATAAGAGTTATAAGTTTGAAAAAGTGATTTTTGACGCGGCTGATTTGTTATTGATAAGTATTGGTTTGTTGTTGTTAGCTGCGGTTTTAGAAGTTTGGGTGACTCCTTTGATTTTTTAAGTTAATAGTTTTAGTATTCCTGGTTTGATCTCGAATATTTCTCCTTCGTTTAGGAGTAAGTTTATGTGTTTGTCTGCTTCTGGAACGTTAAGTTTTTCTAATAAGTTTTCTATGGGTACTCCTTCTCCTTTGTCTAATTCTTTTAGTTTTTCAAGTATTGTTAGTGAATTGTTGTTGGTTGTTTCTTCTTTTATTTCGATTGATTGTTGTTCTTTAATGGAGCCGTAATCTATTGTTTCTAATTCTTTTTTTCTGTATAGTAACCATTTTTTATTGGTTTTTTTTATTATTTCTGGTACTAAATACTTGTTGTTATTGTATTCTCTGGGTCTTGCTATTATTAGTACTGTGTCTCCTGGTTTGTATTCGTCGTTTTTTGTTTCGTTAAAGATTCTGCATTCTATTTTTCCAGAGCCGTCATCTAGGGTTAGGGCTGTGTTATTTTTGTTTAGTAATACTGCGATTAAATTTATTCTGGAAGCTTTGATTTGGTTGTATTCTATGTAGTTAGGGTTCCAGCCTTGCATCTGGACGTATTTTGAGTTATTTATTTGTTTTATATTCAGTTTTATTGCTGTTTGTCTTTTTATGTCCGTCATTTTTTTTGTGGAGGAAAGAAGGGAGGTTGTTTTTATTTATAAATTTTGAGAAGAATTATTTTCTATATGGAAATTAATTTTTTTAAAAAAAAAGTGGCGGTAGGATTACTTCCTACCTCTTGCCATTTTAGCTCTAGAAACATCGCCATTTTTATCAACGAAGTATAGATAGCCACTTTCTTTCTTTACACCAGCTTTAGCAACCTTTTCAGGTTTAGCTTTTTTTTGCTTTCCGCCGCCTCTTGCCATCATAGCTCTAGAAACGTCTCCGTCTTTATCAACGAAGTATAGATAGCCACTTTCTTTCTTTACACCTACTTTTGCTACTTTTTCAGCCATTTATTTACACCCCCTAAGAGTTTCTGACTATTCCCTCGTGAATAGACTATATAAATGTTTTGATTATTATGGTCTAAAAAAAGGTTTTTGGAAAGTTTTTTTAATAAAAGAACACTACTGTTTAGTAATATGTTTATAATAAAATTCATGGGATTTCTGGATTTATTAACTGTTTTCATCATGATTTTATATCATTTGGGTTACGTAGAAGCTAGGTTGTTATTGAGCTTTGCATTATATCTTTTTATGAAAGGATTTATGTTCAGAGATGATATAGCTAGTATAGGGGATTTCATAATAGGTGTTTATTTGCTTATTATGATGCTTAAACCTTTTTTTATACTTACTTTATTGTCAAGTCTTTTTTTGATCCAGAAAGGATTATACAGTCTTAAGGGTTAAAAAAACTTTTCTTGAGCATATACTTTTAAGACGTAAGCACCGAATATTGCCAGTCCTAATCCGACGACGTACGAATATAATCCTGCTACGTTTATTAAAAAAACACTTAGTAAACCAAATAATAGTAGGAAGAACCATAAAAATCTACTATAAACTAGTACGTTCACAGCATTAGTATAAGGTAGAGGAAGGCTTGAAAATAATATTATGTAAGACGCTACTATGATGAATCTTTCAAAAATGTACAGTTGAGTTAAAAAATATAAGGGTTCGAATATTAAAAAGACTATTAATACTAAAGTCACAGGGCCTAATAAGCCCATTAAAGCCAAGTCTTTTATGTTAGTACTTCTTTCGAAGTAACCCAGTCTTAATCTCTTTATAGGTTTTAAAACAATATTACCCAGGTAGATGAAAGGTATTATACCATAACTCATTATAGTTATTAATAAACCACTTGGAGGGCCGAATTGCCAAACTTCAAAAGTATGAGAGTAACCTTTTACTCCCGCGACTATTTTTTGAACCATTAACATTATTAAGTATAATATTGAGAATACGACTAGGTTTACGAAGAAAGTGTTCGCGGCATGGACATAATCTAGTTCTTTAACACCCAGATACCTGTATTCAGATAATACAAAAGCACTTATTAATGATATTAGTAGAAAAACTTGTGCTTCTTTAACATTGAAAGATAATAAACGATTCCAATCCATAACGAGATAACATTGCACGTACTATTATTTAATAATTTCCAAACTGTTATCTTTTAAAAACCTGTTTAGATAATACTCGAAACCTTCTTTATGACCCGCGCCTATAACAACTAGTATTTTTTTACCAGGGTTTCTTTGAAGCAGGAAATAGACTTGTTTAGCCATGAAGATGTTTCTTTCATCAACTAAAGCTTTGTATATCCCCGGATATCTTTTTTTCATTTCTGAAGTTAATCTTTTTACTAATTCATCATTAGGAATCTTGGCTAAGTCAAATTTCATTTTTTTCCTGCCGAAAGGCCAGATTAAATCTTTTAGAATCCTCATTTTTTCTCGGAAAGAAACTGTTTTGCCAAGTCTTTTCAAAGTAATTCTTATATCCCTATCTATTAAGTAGAGGGGTAACCCGTTGTTTTTTGCTAAATTAGCACTTAATAAAAATTCTTGACCAGGCTGAACATTCATTATTCTTCCTATTCTTCTTTGAATAAAACCTGCTATTATCGCGAATAAGTAACCCGTGATTCCTAAGCTAAAAACGGATTTTAGAGAAGGTCTGGTGTTTGTTTCTTTTTTTAAAGATAAGAATCTGTTTTTGTCAAGCTCAACACCTATCATGTCAGGTTCGTATTCAAAAAAAGCTTGTTTTATTATTTTTTTTGATTCGTGAGAAACATGGCTAGTCCCGATTATTTTGTATTTGTCCATAATGATTATTTAATCAGTTAATTAAAGAATAGTTAAATATTTTCTGCATGCTTTTTTTTCCAAGCGATGCTGAATAGTTGTTCTAGTGCTTGTGCAAATAAGCTATTATCCACCCATAAAGCTGGATCGTTAGAGTCTACTCCTTCTGTTAGCATGAATAATAAAGATGTTCCGTCTATGAGTAAGAATCTGGCTTTTAAGTCCAGGTCTTTAACTTCGGCAAATTCTTTTAAGGCGTTTATTTCGTAAGTTTCTTGTTTTATGGGCGCCGCGATTTTTATTTTTACTCCTCTTTGACTGGCTTTTTGTAAGGGTCTTAGTAAGAATTCTGCTTTTTCAACAACGTATTTTTCTGTGGTTGCGAGTAGTATTTCTTTTTCTGCGGACTTTATAATTGATGTCATTCTGTCGATGACTGCTCTTCTGTTTTTTAAAGATCCTGTGTATTCTTCAGGGTTTATGGTTGAGTGTCCTGATTTGTGGATTATGTCTAGTTCTTGTAGTACTTCTGAGTCTTTTAGGGTTTCTAGTGTTTTGACGTGGTCTTCGGCGTCTTTCGTGACGTTTTTCTTAACTCTTTCCAAAACTTCTTTAGGCGGAACAGCAATGTACTTAATAGGTTTACCAACCTTCATAACCACGAAGCCTTTACGTTCTAAACTTTCGAGAACATCATAGCTTCTACTCCTAGGAACATTAGCAATATCACTCAACTCACCAGCTGTGCTGATTCCTCTGGATAATAGGGCTGTCCATATTCTGGCTTCGTAAGAATTTATTCCGAAAGCCTTTATTTTTTCTACGAAAGCGTCGTTTACTATCATATTATGAAGAGAATACAAAGAACTATTTAAATGTTGTTATTGTTGAGTAGATACAAAAACTTTTATTTTTTTGGTTTCTCGTCCTCAACAACATTAGATTTCTTAACCTTCTTAGGCCTAACACCACTCTTTTTAGACTTATTATTCCAAACAACGAAGCCCAACTTCTCAAAATCCTTCTTTAAAACAGCATCACTAGACCCTTTCTTAATCTTAACCACCTTATCTAAAGGCTCCAAATGCTTAACATTACACTTCCTACGTCTAGTCTCGCCACTAATCAAGAAATGACTCTCATCAATGAGATCAACAATAACACACAATTTACCAGCATCCCTACCAGCAACTTTCATACAAACTCTACCTATTTCAAACATTTTAAATCATTAATCCTCCAACAGATCTAAGAAACCAAACACCGCCCACCGTCGCCGAATGAGTCCTGATCTGAACAATAATTCTTCTTCACAAACTATTCATAATTCTTTATTCCTAGCTTTATCCTTCAACACGAACCTCATAGCCTTAGAAGATAAAACCCCGCCGAAAGGCCTCTCAGGCCTCTTACTAGTCTTAGGCATACCTTTCATCTTAACAGGTAACTCCCTAGGAACTCCTTTAAGAGTCTGGCCAGTAACCCCGCACCTACCTAACTTAGGCTTCCTCCTAAGATAAACCCTTTTAGTGCCGGAAACAGTTCTTAAATTCTGCCTCCTGAAAGTTCTCGACTTAGTTTTGTGTTGCATAGAAACAAGAGAAAAAGAAACTCATTTATAAATATTACTACCTATTAAGAAGAAGCTTAATTGACTTTAAACAACTTTCTAAGAACCAAACTGAAGAAAATACTTAACAATATATAACTACCTAACCAACCAGGCCTCCAACCAAAAAGACTGAAAGTTCCAAAAGGCCTTACCAAATCATGCTCAACCCTTATTTCTTTTAAAGAACCATCAAAAGAAGAAACAGGAGCAGAATAATCCTTATTAGGAGTAATCAAAACCTCTTTTTCCTCCGAAAAACCAGGACCAGAAACCTCTAAAAGATGAACACCTTCCTCCCCTCTTAAAAACCAAGACTTAAAAACTCCTTCTTGTGAAGAACCAGTTATTTCCAAATCAGTACTTAACTCTACCATGTCTAAAGACTCAGTGAATGATTCGGACAAAACAGCCACTACTTCAAATTCTTCACCAGGCATTATAGGCTCATAAACAAGATTAGCACTCATCCAAGCAAAAATCAACAATAAAGGAAGAATAGTATAAATCATAGGTCTGAAACTCTGCTTCATAACCTGCATGTTTTTCTCCATCATTTCCTGCTGGATTTTTAACTGCTTATTCTGATCACCCTTACTCTTATTCATTTTCTCCCTTAACTTCTTAATATCCTCTTTTAAACGCTTAATTAAACGCTGATCAGTGAAATACTTATAAAATAAAGTGTTAATCAAGGTTATAAGAAAAGCTAAGAAAGATATAATAGTTAAGTAATCAAAACTTTGCAAAAAAGAATCTAACATGATTAATTACCACCCATGAACTTCCTCATTAAAGGATTCATATCATACATGTGCTGCTTAGCAATCTCCTCATACAACTTATAAAGAATCATAACAGTCAATAATAAACCCGTACCAGTACCTATAGCACCTAATAAGTCAGCCACGCTAGCCAATATACCTATGGCTAAACCACCAAGAACGGTTAAAGGAGAAATATACCTTTTTAAAATCCTCTCAAGCACCCTCTTATCCCTTCTGAAACCAGGAACTTGTAAACCACTAGCCATCATCTGCTTAGCCTGACTCCTAGCGTCAAGACCTGCTGTTTGAACCCAGAATATACTAAACAACACTGCTCCACCTACGTAAAGCGAAACATAACTTATAGATTGAATCAACATATCCCAACTAAGAGTTCCAATAACAGCCTCCCTCAATAACTGAGGAGGAGTAATCCAATAAATAAATCCGGACTCAGGAACAGCACCCTGACCAACATCTTCTCCGAAAGTACCGAGTACTGGATACCCCGCGTTATCTAAAAAAGTAGCGAATAATTGCAAATTAGCAATTAAAGCAGCGACTAAAATAATAGGTATAACACTGGCATACAAGAAATTAAGAGGCCACCTAACTCCATGACCTTTAACCCTTCCGAAACTTAAAGGAATCTCAACTTTCATAGCCTGAGCAAAAACAACTACGAAAAATATGAATATAGTTCCTAAAACCCTAGAAGTCTCCACAGCCGCGGTGGCATCACCTAAACCAGCTGTTAAGCTTTGAAAAATAGCAGGGATAGCACCAGCAGCTATATCAGGATTGAAAGGGCTGGGGAAAGGATTAAACAATTGGACGAATATTTCTTGACTTACACCCGCAGCGATGAATAAACTAACACCGCTACCAAATCCGTACTTACCAATTATGTCATCCATTAATATTATGAATAAACCACCAATTATTAACTGACCAACCAAGACTAAAGGACTTATACCAGGAGCAGGGGTGAACCCACCAAGTAAAACGAATACGAAAGACTCTACTACTGTAAAGAAAACAGCGAGTATTTTCTGAAGACCTTGAAATCTTCTTTTATCCGCGTCTTTAGTTAAGTCAAAGTTTAGTATGCCAGAACCGTTTAATAATTGTAAAACGATACTAGCAGTTACTATAGGACCGATACCGAGGCTTACTAAGCTCCCGAAGCTAGCACCAAGTATAGTGCTTAAAAAAGCGAATTGTTCAAGAGCATTCTCTCCTAAGCCATACAAAGGTATTAATGCTAGTATGAAATATAAAGCTAGAACTATAGAAGTCCATTTTAATTTAGTTTTAAAAGACTGTTTTTTCTGCTTAGGAGGCGTGACCTCCGGTAAATACTCAATTACTTTGTCTAAAAAACTCATTTTTATGCATCCAACACTTCTTTATTTTTTAAAAACACACACAAAAAAAATAAAGTTTTATTTTTAACTCTCTTTTTTATCCGCGTCTTTTTTGTCAAGTAACAAAACGATTTTTCCACCAAGACTTTCCACGCCTTCTTTAGCTTTAAGAGTTGCTTTATTTACGTGGACAACGATTTTGTTTTTGACTTCACCCGTACCTATTAATTTGTTATAACCAAGATTTTGCAGGTTTACTTCGTAAGAACCTTCTTTAAGACTTGCTTTTTTATTCTTAACCCAGTCATTTAGGTTAGTGTCTAAACTTTTTAAAGTTATACTCAAGGTTTCTTTTTTATTAGGAACAGTGAATTTTTTCTTTCTGAAATACTTCGTATCTTTCCAATAAACAGGTTTTTTAGCATCTCCTCTTTTACCACTACCAGCCTTACCTCTTCCGCCTCTGTGACCAGCCCCTCTTCTTTTCTTCATAGAGCCACCGCCGTGGGTTTTGCTTCCTCTCATCCTACTGTTTTTCTTTCTAGCAATCGTCATTTTAGATCATCTTCTCTATTAATTCATTTATTTTTTCAAGTCTGTAACCAAGAACACCACCTAGTTTGTAAGGCTTCTTAACACCTTTTCTTTCAAAACCTCCTCTTGGGGGTTTAAGATTATAAGTGTTTTTTTCTCCGTATTCTTTTTTTAACTTGTCCATGACTTCTTTTTTTAATTCGCCATAAGTAACGTAATCCTTGACTTTTTTTAACATGCCCCTGACTACTTCAGTGTCTTCATGCACTGCTAAAGTATTAGTGGTTTGTAATCTTAACATTTGCAAAGTATCTTTTACTTCTTGCTTAGCACCTAGTTTTCCCCTGACTAGTATCACTCCTAAATAATTTTTAGCTTCACTCATTTTCAATTACCTTTAATTTTCCTTCGTGATAAGATACTTCTTGCATATCTTCAACTCTTGTTTTAGTACTTATTAATTTCTTGAGTGCTTTTTCACAAGCATTGATTAAGTTTATTTTATTCTTTGTCTGGCCTTGTGTTTTTGACCAAACATCTTGTATACCTGCTAATTCTAATATCTTAGCACATTCTTTTTCCACACATAAACCTTTACCTTTAGGCGCGGGCATGAGTGTTATCTCGGCACTTCCGCATTTTCCTTTAACTGAGAAAGGAATACTGCTTGGTTCTTTAGAATTAGACTCCCAACTACCAGCTCCTCTGCTTATTTTGAATATGTTAAGCTTGGCTTGTTTAATGGCTTTCTCCCTCGCAGGCACGGTTTCTTTGCTTTTACCAAAGCCTATTCCTACATAGCCATCTTTGTTACCTACGACTGCCATAGTGGTGAATTTAGGCTTGTTGCCTTCCCTGGTTTTTTTCTGTGTTTGTCTAAAAACTCTTCTTTGACCACCGCCGAATTTTCCTTTGGCTTGGCCTACTAGTAATAGTTCACTTTCTAAATTAAGTAAGGACTCTACTATTTCAGGTTCTAAAATTGCTTGGCCTGTTTCTAATATTTGATCAATATCAGTTATTTCACCATTCACTACTTTTCTTCCTAACTCTGTTCTAGGAGTCCAGTCAGAAGGTATGGTTATTTCCGGCGCTTCATCTTCTTTTATGGGTTCAAGCACTTCGGCTTCTTCTACTTTATTAGTCTTTTTTTCTTCGGTTGACATCTTATCTTTCATCCTTTACTTATTTTTTTCATTGTTTTCTCGAATAAAACAGGGTATTCTTTGGATATATGCTCTCCTTTAACCCTTTCTTCTTTAGGATATACTTTTTCATCCACAGGGATTTTTAATCCTGAATCAACAATTCCTTTTACTGCGGAGTAAATCCTGTTTCCTTTTTTGTGTATTTGTAAACCTGTATCAAGCACGGCTTTTTTAACTCCTTTTTTTTGAGCTAGTAAACCTGCTTTGTAACCAGCCAAGTAAGCACTTGGTAAGTTTTTGTAACTGTCTTTCCAACCGTCTTCTTTTAACTTTGAAGAGTTATAACTCACTATTACTTCGTCTCCGTCTGGTTTATAATTGGTGAATTGTATTATTATTTGAGTGTTGGTTTTTCTTATTACTAGTCTGGTCTCACGACTTTTTAGTAAGGCTAGTCTTTTCTTGTAATTAGTTCTTCCTTGTTTTTTTCTTTTGTAAGGTATTGTATAATTAGCTTTCATTATTGATCATCTCTTATTTTTTAACTTCTTTCTTAGTGAATAATTCGTTATCCTTTATGTATCCTAATAAGTGTCTTTTGCTTCTGAAAAATCCTCCTTTGGATTTATAATAAAGATTTCTGTAAGTATTGGGATTTATGTGTTCTTTTTGTTTTAATTCTTTCAACAACTCTCTTTGTTTTCTTATTTTATTCATCCAAGTTTCTTTTCTTGGCTGCCTAGCTGTTTTTTTTCCTTCTCTAGAACCCATTCCTTTTCTCAAATCTTTAGTTTTTTGTTTTTTGTTATGCCTGGCTCTAGACCTGCTCTTTTCATGAGTGTTCTTTTTAGTTATGGCTTCTTCACTTACAAGGTTTCTTATATCCGTTTTTGTTATTGCTTCTTTAATATCTATCAATCTAGATTGGTCAAACCTTATCTTTTTAGGGCTTGTTTTCAATATCTTCGCGGATAGTCTTTTTTGTATTTTCATTTTTTACACTCGTCTAATTAATTATTTTTTAGTTAATATTTTTTCGACTTCTTTCTCTGTTTTTTTCTTTAACTCTTCTTGTTCTTTTTTCTTCTTAGCGACTTCGTCATCTTTTCCTTCGGCTTTCTTAGTTGATTCGTCATTCTTTTTTGTTTTAGCCTCAGTACTTTTCTTATCTTCTTCGTCTTTTTCGTCTGGTTTTTTTTCAGACTCTTTCTTTTCCCGAGATTCTTTTTTCTTTTGTTTTTTCTTTTTCAATTCCTTGGCTAATTCTGCTTGTTTCTTCGTATTCTCTTCGTACCTGTCAGGATTAAAATTGACGAATCCGAAGCCTTTCTTTTTAGCTTCTGATATTATTTCTAGTTTTTTCTTCTTTGAAACTTTTAATATGTTCAATTCGTGTTTTTTAGGATTTAAATCTTGTAAATCTTTAGTATTGGAAACACTCACTGTTTCTTTACCAAGCCCTACTGCTTTTTTAAAGCCGGGCTTCACAATCTTAGCATGTCCGCTTTTTTGAAGCCTTCTCTTATTATGTAATCCTTTAGGCCTTCTCCAACTACTGCCTATTCTTAATTTCTTATTCGCGTCTTTTCTTTGAAATCTCATTTTTTTCATAATTCTCTTTTAGGTTTGTGAGTTATGTATATTCCGTCTTGGAATATTCTTTTGTCAAAACCTCTTCTCCTAGTTAGTTTTTCTATAAGACCTGTTGTTGAACCTGCTAATTCTTTGTTTGAACTAGTGACTGTTATTTCATCACCGTTTATCTTAACTTCAGCACCTTCTTTAATCTTGAGTTTTCTCGGAACACTTTCACCTATGAAGTTTTTTATTTCTAAAACATCTCCTTTTAAGGATACGTTCATGGGGAAGTGACCACTGCATATTTTTAATTTATAA
>SKFY01000083.1 GCA_007117755.1 Candidatus Woesearchaeota archaeon
CTACCGCTAGGGCCTACAATAGCAACCCTAGTTTTAGGCTTTATATCCAAGCTGAATCCTTTAAGAACGTACCTTTTTTTATATTTGAAGTAAATATTCTTAAAATTAATTCTACCTCTAGTAACTCTTAAGTTCTTAGCATCGTTTTTATCCAACACTGTCTTTTGAGCTTTATAATACTTAAACAAAGACTCGAAATCAGCCATAGACCTATAAAAACCTCTAAGTCCATGATCAAAACCAAACAAATGCCCTGTCATAACACCAAAAGAGGTGTAAATAAATATAACAGTACCTATGGTTATTTGTTGTTCTATAACTTTTAGGAATGGGAAGAATAACAAAAAGAAAACTCCTAAACCTAGTATTAACGTATGCCCTGCACTTAAAGCTCTAAAATGATTATAATGTTTATAAACTCTTTCTCTAGTGTTAAAACCATACTTGTAATAAGTACTCTTAACTTTTCTTTCTTTACCAAAATACTTTATACTATCTATATTAGTCAAATAATTACTAATAACTGCTTTCTCAGCATCTTCCGCTTCATTAGCCTTTAAATTATCTGTTTGCTGCTTTTTATTAATGTAAAAACTATACACTATAAAAGCAAATACAGTAGTTAAAACAACCAAAGCACTAGTGAAATCAAATAACATGATTGTTGTAGTAACTATAACTACTTGGAATATTAAAGGTGCAAAGTTAAATAATAAAACATCCGACAACCTTTCAACTGCGTTCGCTCCCCTAATTAGCTTTGAGATCATAGAACCTGTTTTATTAGAAACATGAAACTCATGATCTAAATGCACTACGTGGTCAAATATCTTCTTTTTCAAATCAAGCATAGCTGAAGTCTCAAAATTATTAACTAAACCAAGCCAAACATACCTGAATATTACTTGTATAAATAAAAGTGTTAAAAATACAATGGCCACTATAGTTAATACTTGTAAAAACGCATCTAAACTAATTGAATCTGATAAATAATCAGCACCACTATCAGTTATTAATTTAAATAAATACCTTTCAGTAACGTGTAATGACTGAAATACAAAAACAAGCAATAGAACCATACCTATTATTAACTTGTACTTCTTAACAAAACTCCAATAAACCTTAAAATTATAATTAAAATTTATTGGTTTTTCTCTATCCTTCCTATTATTTTTCCTAGCCATCTTTCTAATTAGTGTAATATCAACCAAAAAGTCCTGCTTACTAAACTGGACTAATTTAACAAAAAAAGAAATGGACTGCATAATATAGTCTATAAACACAGGGGTTTATGCATATATAATTGCTTTTTCCATACCTTCTAGAATAAACAATCTGTTTATAAAGGTTCTTTTTTCAATTTTGGTAATTTTAGTAAAAAAAGGTTTTTTTATGTATAATTTATCAATTTATGATTAATAATAACCTAATGAGGGGAGTATGCCTCCTAAAATTAGTATTAATATAAATAAACAATCTTTCATAATCCTTGTTTTTATTATACTTTCTTCTTCCACAAACTTAAGGGTTGAATAAATTATCGCTGTTAATATGTTAATTAAAAAAAATATTAAGCCTAACATCGGATTTAATGCATTGCTTAATAATAATCCTATAACATTTATTAGAAAGGAATACCCTATTATAAAAGTTATAAATGCATAACTATTCCAAATTTCTTTTTTTCTAGAGTTATTTTTTGTAACTCTTGCAAAGCTAGAACTCAAAAATAAAGGTATGGCTATAGTTAATTGTAATGGTATTAATATTGATTCTGTTAAAAGCCTTAGCTCTAGCGTTAATATTAATACGAACATAGTAAATGTAATACCGAGTAAGTTTCTATTTAAATCAAGTTTTAGCTTGTCATTCATCATTTTTATTTATTCCATATTATATCGAAATAGTCTTTAAAACTTTCTGCTAATCCTCTGTTTTTTATTATTACAGCTTCCGGTTTTTCATTCCATAGTATGATGCACACTTTATCTGAGTATATGTCTATCACACCTTGACTTTTCTCTTTGTATTTTTTATTTATATATTTTACTTTTGTTGTTTTAGAACCTTTTATTTTAACTCCTTCCCTTACTAAATGTTTTATCTCTATTTTGTTTTTTTCTATTTCTTTTTTGAATCTTTCAGAATACCAAGTCATTCTCTCGCTAAACTGACCTTCACTATCCATAACTCGTATTGTTTGTTTTTCTCTTATCTTGTCTTCGAAAGCACTTTTTATGCCTTTATACCCTTTGAGAACTGAAACTTCGGATTCTTCTGTTTTTTTATTATATATTTTTTTTATTTCAGGTAAAGTGTTTTGTATTATTGTTTCCTTTTCTTTTATGAATGTGAATAGATTTTCTGGGTTGTTTATCTGATAGTGTTTTGTGTTTCCTTTTATTATGAAGTTTATAACACCTTTATCTATTAGTTTTCTTAGCGCGTCGTATGTGGAGCTTCTATCTAGATCTGCTTTTGTTGATAATTCACCTGCTTTTGTTGTTCCTGTTTGTAGTAATGTTTTATATATTCTTGCTTCGTTGTTGCTAAATCCTATTGTTTTTAATGATTCTATTATTTTGTCTTTCATTTTAATAATATATATTTTGTTTTATTTAAATGTTGTGGATATTTCTACAACTTAATTATATATTCTTGTAATTTTACTTAATAGTAGTAACATTAAGGGGGTTTTTTGAAAATGAACGAAAAAAAACAAGAGGAATACTTACGCCTAGGGGATTACACTGAACAAGAAATAGAATACACAAGCAAAAAAGGCAGAGAAAGAATAGGTATAGAAAACATACTAGCTGAAATAATCAAATTAAGAGGTGAAACAAAATGGAAGATATAGTTAGATATGGTGAAGTAGCACTAAAAAGAATAACGACGAAGCTTGGCAGTCAAGAAGAATTAAAGATGTATGCCGGAAGAACCGAAGACTGGCAAAATGTTATAAGATTAGACAATAGATTGGAAAACCTAAAAGATGAACAACCAAGAGGATATTTTGTCAAAGCAACTAACACATACGAAAACGAAACTTTCTTTCCGATAAGAGAATGGAGCGAGCCAAGAATAGTAGAAAAAGAAAACTGGCGTAACATAGGAACATACGAATCCAACAACGGAATACTGGCTTATGTAGATAAAAAAAGAGATGTATGGATTGCAAAGAAAACTCACGACTCAATAAAATCATTAGAAGAACTAGGATACGTCTCAGCAAGAGACATACCTACTACGACTTTAAGCGTTCCACATTCTAATGATATGGGAAGAGGTATTGAGAAACTACTAGATAGCTATGTACAAAGATAATAAAAGAAGGAGGTAAAAATGATGGAAAATTTAGAAGAAAAAATAAACAAACTAAATAATGACTTAACTAATCAACAAAGATTATTAAA
>SKFY01000020.1 GCA_007117755.1 Candidatus Woesearchaeota archaeon
TTAATTCTTCCAATTCTTTAATTCCTTTCTTAGCCATCCTAGCCACAAGAGAAAAATCGTTAGTCTTATCCAAAGCACCTTGGATAACATCTATTACTTTACTATATTCTTCCCTATCATCGGGGTTTATACTTCCCTCTTCATAATTAGGATCTACAAGATAAGCCCATGCAATTCCATCTCTTAAAGTACCTTCACCCACGCCAACCCTTAAATCCTTAAGAACAGTTCTTACTATATACTTAGCTTCTAATCCTGAAGCGCTTGTTAATAACTTAGCTATAGCTCCTGTTTTTTTCTCGGTACTTCCTATACCTTCATGAATAGCCACGCTTCTAAGGGTTTCAAAAACTTCTTTAACGTTCAAAATTTCACTAAATAAAGTGTTCTGAGTTTTGCTACCTATTAATTCTTCAGTTACTAAACCTATATCTCCTTTTTCTCTCCAAAGATCGTTAATCTTCTTAGGCGAGTAACCAGTTGATGTAGCGATTGCTTTAATCAGTAACTTATTAGAAATACCAATCTCTGTAGTGTCATAAGCAGGGAATAAACGACCTCTTAATAATAAAACAACATAATCTAATTCATCTTCCGAAGTCTCTTCTAATAAAGAACGAATAATACTTGCTTTCTCAAGTCTTTTACTAGTGCTTTCTAGTTCTTCATAAGTCTTTGCAAGCTTTGAATACTCCATTAATAATTATAATAACTTTGTTTATTTAAGCTTTCTTGTAATGTAAGAACTCATTCCAAGATGGAATGGTTAATTACTTATTTATAAAACCTATATGCAGGTCTAGCTCCTAGTATTAATGAAACTGCTAAGAACCATCCCCAATGCACACTAACAACCCATTCAGTGAATGCAGGCCATACCGCAACCACAAACAAAGCAAATACAATAGCACTCCACTTTGTCAATCCAACATCTTTCCAATCCAGGTTTTTCATTCTTTTATCAAAACCCATATTTAATCACCAATTAATCCTTGATTTTCAAATTTATAATTGTTCCGTATCTTTCCTTATTTTTTTTAACAAATTATATAAAAAAAACAATACTAACATTAACATATGGGAATTTTTGATAATACCGGAGATGTTTTGATTAAGAATGATGCTGTTCTTGATTACGAGTACATCCCTGATATTTTACCTTTTAGAGATGTTGAACAAAAGTTTATTGCTAGTTGTATTAAGCCCCTTCTTCAAGGTATGAGAGGTAGAAATTTATTTATACATGGAAGCCCGGGTATTGGTAAAACAGTAGCTACAAAATATGTTTTGAAAGATTTAGAGGATGAAACTGATAGGGTTAAGTCTTTTTTTGTGAATTGTTGGGAAAATAATACTAGTTATAAAATATTAGTTGATATTTGTGAACAAGCAGGTTATAGGTTTACTCAGAATAAAAAAACTATTGAGTTGTTTAAAGTTGTAGAGGATATTTTGAAGGAAGAGAGTGGCGTTTTTGTTTTTGATGAAATTGATAAAGTTGAAGACTTAGATTTTCTATATCATATATTAGAGAGTAATATGAAAAAATCTGTTATTTTAATTACTAATTTCAGGTCTTGGCTTGTTAATTTGGATAATAGAATTAGGAGTCGTTTGATGCCTGAGGTTAATGAGTTTAAAAAGTATTCTTTAAGCGAGACCAGGGATATTCTTAAAGAAAGAATTAAGCATGGTTTTGAAGAAGGTGTTTGGGAAGCTTCAAGTTTTAATAAAGTTGTTAATAAGTGTCATGAATTAGGAGATATAAGAGCTGGTTTGTTTTTATTAAGAGAGGCTGCTTTTAATGCTGAAGGTAAAGAAGTTATAAGTGTTGAAGATGTTGAAAAAGTTTTTTCTAAGTTGGAAGATTTCACTCTTAAAAGTAGTAGTTTGTTGGATGATACTTCTAAGAAGATATTAGAATTAATTAAGAAATATAAAGGTGGTAAAATAGGTCATTTGTTTAATGAGTATGTGTCTTCAGGCGGGGTTGGTTCTTATAAAACTTTTCAGAGAAAAATTAATAATTTGGAAGAAGGTGGTTTTATTAAAACCAAGAAGAGTTCGGGTTCTGGAGGAAATACTACTTTTATAGAATTTTTAATTAAGTGAGCTTAAGTATCGGGTTACTAATTCTTGATTTTTTCCAATGATTGGTTTTGAAATGTCTTCATGAATAGAATGTCTGTGATAGTCAGCTTCAAAGCTTAACTTCTCTAATTCATCTTTATTAGCATATTCTCCTAATTCATATATTTCCAATGGCTTGTTTTTTTTAGTAATGGTAGCTATTCCTCTTTTAATCAAATTTTCTCTTATTGTAGTGTTTATGTTTCTGTTTCTTAAAAAAGGTATTATGTTGTTTAAGTCATCCCTGGATATTTCTGCTTGTAAACCAAAGTAGTGATCTTGTAAAAAATTCATTATATCCGTATTTTCTATTTGAAGTACTAAATCCCTACCGTTGTCTAAATTTTCATAATTTAAAGATACCAAAGGTTTTCCCGAGTTCTTTCCTATTTTTAGCAAGGTATTTGTTGCGATTGTATAGCCGTGTTCTTTTTCCGACATTAAATCGAAGTAAGAATCTAAAAAAGGAATGGCTTTCCCACGAGGTATTAATTTTTCAAGACCTTCTTTTAGTATTTTTTCAGTATCAGATTTTTTTATGATCCTGTTTTCTCTTCTTAAATTATCGAAAAAATCTAATAATTCGTTTGTCTCGTATTCTCTGTCTAAATCCATATTCTTTCCAGGAGCGAAAAACCTTTTAAAAATTTTACTATTAAGAAGTAGTTTTTGCACTGGACAATGACCCGCACAGAGTATATAAACCAAATTAAACTAATACTAAAACAAGAGGTGAAAAACAAAAATGCATCCCAGATCATACAAAGACCCAGAAGAAATAAAAAAAATTTATTTTGAAGTTTTCAAAAAAACAACGGAGGCGATAATATGAAACTATACAAAAACCTAATAATACCAACACTAAAAGAACACGCACTAATAAGCGAAGAAGAAAGCCAAATAATAAACGAATACCTAGGAGGTGAAGAATATGCATAACCACCTAAAAAAATACTTCAAAAAAGAATACATGGACTGGCAAGAATACGAAAAAAGAATAAATTTCATAGACCAATACTACTGGCAACAATCCATAAGACAAAAAAACATATAACAAACCCCCCTCAAAATAATAATAATTTTTTTTTATTTCTAAAAATTACAGATAAATATATAAAAAAAACTTCATTACCTAAAGACATGAGAATACTCACAAAATCAGAACTATACGCAGAGAAAAAAAAAATAATACCCCAA
>SKFY01000018.1 GCA_007117755.1 Candidatus Woesearchaeota archaeon
GCCTTTTAATGGTTTATCATTGTTAGATTATGCCATTAATTCGTCGTTGGCATTTAGCAATAATAACATAAAAAAAGGGGATAAACTAGAAATAATTAAATAACACTTAATACTTATTAATAATAACTAACAAAAAAAATTTTTTTTAAAAGAGTGTGAGGGGATATATCTTGAGAATTAAAAAAATACACGGGAGACAATTACTAGATAGTAGAGGAAACCCTACAATAGAAGCAGAAGTCGTAACTAATAAAGACGTAGGAACAGCAATAGTTCCATCAGGAGCTAGCACAGGTGCTAAAGAAGCATACGAATTAAGAGATAAAAAAATACCTTTTAACGGAAAAGGAGTGAGTAAAGCAATAAGTAACATAAATAATATCTTCAATAAAGAACTTCATTTTTTTAATACAGACGAACAAAGAACTATTGATTACAAATTAATAGACTTAGCAGGTCCTAATAAGAAAGTAATGGGTGCTAATGCGACACTAGCAGTAAGCATGGCTAATTCAAGAGCAGCAGCTCAAAGTCACGATATGCACTTATTCGAATACATAGGTGTTTTGTACAATAACGAAGATTTCAAACTACCAGTTCCATTTGCTAATATTATAAACGGAGGAGTTCACGCAGGTAACAATTTACAGTTTCAAGAATTCATGATAGCACCTATTAAAGCTAAAGATTTTTCAGAAGCGACTAGGATAGTAGCTGAGATATACCACGAATTAAAAATTTTACTTGAGAAAAAATACGGAAAAGAAAGCATAAGCGTAGGTGACGAAGGAGGATTCGCACCTAATATAGATTCAGCCCATGAAGCTTTAGACATAATAAAGAAAGCTATTTGGGGAGCAGGTTATAAAGGAAAAGTCGGTATAGCTATGGACGTGGCTGCTTCAGAATTTTATGATAAAGAAACAGGCTTATACGAAGCAGTAAAAGGAAATTTTATGAACAGCGATGAATTAGCAGATTATTACTTGGATTTAATACACAAATATGATATTATAAGCATAGAAGATCCTTTTGATGAAGAAGATTTTAGAGCATGGACCTTATTTATGCATAGGACGAATATACAAGTAGTCGGTGATGACCTCACAGTTAGTAATAAAGAAATTATAAAAAAAGCCGCGGATGAGAAGGCTTGTAATGCTTTATTACTTAAAATTAACCAAATAGGAACGATCACAGAAGCTTTAGAAGCAGCACATGAAGCTGAGAGTAAAAGATGGAAAGTCATGGTCAGTCATAGAAGCGGAGAAACAGAAGATTCTTACATAGCAGATTTAGCCGTAGGTATTAGTTCTGGACAGATAAAATTAGGCGCTCCAGCACGAGGCGAGAGAACTGCTAAGTACAACCAATTACTAAGGATTGAAGAATACCTTGGAAAAAAAGCATTATACGCTAAGTGGTAATCTTA
The DNA here is from genome assembly GCA_007117755.1 of Candidatus Woesearchaeota archaeon. Classification (GTDB taxonomy): domain Archaea; phylum Nanobdellota; class Nanobdellia; order Woesearchaeales; family 21-14-0-10-32-9; genus SKIS01. The sequence continues at coordinate 1,433 of SKFY01000018.1, forward strand.
TTATTTAATTTATATATTTGAAAGAATCTGCTGGGTTTCTATAGCCTTCTTCAGCTTCCCTTCTGTTGAAGTAAAAATCTTTTGATGGCTCTACTACCATACCTTCATATGGGTTTTCTTTTTGATTAGTTTTTCCTTCAGAAATATCAATACTATTATAATTTTTAAAACCCACCAGCACACCCAAGACTTTATCTTTATCAAACCTTACTGGCCCACTAGAATTCATCATTGTCTTTACCCTACTTACTAAGTCCGGTTTTTCATTTTTTTGTGACATCCGCGCCACAACGGGAAAAGAATTATTTAAACTTTACGATTTTTAACTGTGTTATTCTATTTTATTTATTCTTCTTTTATGCCTTCCACCTTCAAACTTAGTTGTTAAGAAAATCTTCAGTATACTTTCTAAGTCATCATATTTTTTGCTTCCACTCAAAACTAAAATGTTGGCGTCATTATGCTTCCTAGCAAGCTCAGCTTCTTCTTTGTTATGTACTAAAGCGGCTCTCACACCTTTTTGTTTATTAGCAACTATACTCGCCCCTATTCCAGTACCACAGCTTAAAAAACCGAGGCGTCCTTCCCGTACTTTTTTAGCTACTTTCTTTGCATAATCAGGATAGTCGTCATCTTCTGTATTTTTTGGGCTTATATCATCTACTGCGAATTTCATTTTAAGAAGTATTTTCTTCACTTCTTCTTTAATAGTTCTTCCTGCATGATCGCTTCCAATTACTAATTCCATGCTTTTATTAAGAAAATTTATTTTTATAAATGTTATCTTTTAATGCTTGCTATGCATTTAATAAAAAATCAACAACATTTATATATTTGTTATAACTACTATATAACATGTCGAAAACAACAATACAAATAAAAAAAGATACTTTGAATAAATTAAAGCATTTGAAATCTCATTCTAGACAGTCTTATGATGAAGTTATTAACATAATTGTAGATGAAAGTTATGATGAGATTCTTTCCGAAAAAGAAATCACTGAAATAAAAAATGCATTAGATAACGTTAAAAAAGGCAAAGTTAAGTCTATTGAAAAAGTTGCAGAAGAGCTAGGAGTTAAATTATAATATGTATGTAATAAAAATAGCATCTAATGCAGAGACTTTCTTGAAAAAAATTGATAAAAAACAAGCCGAATTTATATTAAAAAAAATTTATCAAATAAAAAACAATCCTTTTAGATATTTAAAAAGACTAAAAGATTACAAATTATATAGGTTACGTATTTCTGAATACAGAGTAATACTTGATGTCGTGGTTTCAAAAAATAAGATAGTTGTTTTAAAAATAGGTCATAGAAAAAACGTTTATGATTTAAAATGAAATATAATAAAATTTTTATCTTGGGAACGTCAGGTAGCGGTAAAACAACCTTGGCTAATCAAATTTCTAAAAAAACAAACATACCCTGTCATAATTTAGACGATATTTTTTGGTACAAGAAATTTTCAAAGAAGAGAAACACAAAAAAAGTCGATGTTTTAATAAATAATTTATTGAAAGAAGAAAAATGGATTGTTGAAGGAGTTTACGGCTGGTGGACCGAAGCCTTCGCTCAAAAGAGTGATTTAATTATTTTTTTAGACATTCCTTTTAGAAAACTGGCGTGGAGAAATCTTAAAAGATACTTATTTGAAAATGAAAAGAGACCGAACGAGGATTTCAAAAACCTTTTAAGATTAATTAGATATGTTAGTAAGTACAAAAAAGAAGATTATGAAGGAAGCTACGCTTCACACAAAAAAATTATTAAAAATAATAAGACGAGTTTAGTTGTTATTAAAAAGAATTCAGATATAAAAAAATTATTAAAAAATTTTTTTTAGTTTTATTCTCTTTTGATTAAATTAACACCAGCCGTAA
>SKFY01000048.1 GCA_007117755.1 Candidatus Woesearchaeota archaeon
ATTATGTTTTAGATATAGATAAAAATATTCTTTTAAAAAGTGGAAAAGAAATAAAAAATTAGGCCTTTACTTAACCAGCTATGTAGTTGTTAGTACAAGATTTCTGCATGCTATACATCTTTCCGTGTGTTCTAAGCCTAAAATTGTTGAACCTGTTAGATAAGGTCCTTGAGAAAACTTCTTGTTTGTATATTCTTGCTTTCAGATTTATCACCAAATAAAGCTTTAGTATACAGAAATGTATATCTACTATATAAATGTTTCGTATCACGTCCTCATTTAATAATAACATTATTGTCCATATAGAAATTAAAAATTCATAAAAAAAAAGAATTATTTCAACCTCACCACATCTAAATTCCTAGGAGCACTAGTTTCTATCCTGAACTTCTTATGAATCGCACTTGCTAAATCCATACACCTATTACTCTCACCATGATTTATCAAAACCCTCTTAGGCTTAGGAGACAACCTTTTCATAAATTCCATTAATTCTTTCCTATCAGCATGACCACTAATCTCTATCCTATGAACATCCATTTTTAAATTCAAAACCTGATCTTTTTGACCATTCCTAAAAACAATCTCCCTCTCACCCCTCTGAATCCTCCTACCGAGAGTCCCCTCACCTTGATAACAACTAAAAACCAAACTATGCCTTTTATCCTCTCCTAAAGCTTTCAAATACTCAACACTAGGACCACCAACAAGCATACCACTAGTAGCCAATATCACACAACTACCACCCTCCTCAATAATCTTTTTTCTTTCCTGAGAACTACCAACTTGCTTTATTTTAGGATTTAAAAAAGGATTATTATCCTTATGAAAAATTTGTTGCCTAACAGAACTATTTAGATATTCAGGATAAGCAGTATGAATAGCAGTTATATCCCACACCATACCATCAATATAAATAGGAATATCTTTCAAAGCACCTTCCCTAACTAATTTCTCAACCATAACAATTATTTCCTGACCACGACCCGTACCAAGAGTAGGTATGAGAACTTTACCACCACGATTAACCGTTTCAATAATTATTTGCTCCAAAATCTGATCCTGAGTTTTCACAGGCTCAATAATATTTTCTTTACCACCATAAGTACTTTCAACCATTAAAGTTTCCAACCTAGGAAAACTAGTCACAGCAGGACTTAACAACCTAGTCTTAGCATACTTAATATCACCCGTATACAAAATATTATGCAAACCATTACCCACGTGAATATGAACCATTGCACTACCAAGAGTATGACCCGCATTATACAAAGTTATACGAACATCAGGAGTTACATCAGTAACTTCTTCATAATCAAGAGTTATAGTGTGCTTAACTAATTCTTTAACTTCATCTTGAGTATAAAGAGTCTCCCTGCCTTCACTAGCCTGTATTTTTATAATATCTAATTGTAATAAAGACATTATATCCCTAGTAGGCGCAGTACAATAAACAGGCCCCCTATAACCATATTTGAACAAGTAAGGTAATAAACCAGTATGATCTACATGAGCGTGACTCACTATTACAGCATCCAATTCTTGAATGTTTAATTCAGGAGCCTCTAAGTAAGGATAAGCTTCATCAATACTAGACACATCAACTCCACAATCTAACAAAACCCTACTCTCAGGAGTTTGAAGTAACATACAACTCCTACCCACTTGTCTACCCCCTCCTAAGTAACTCATACGTATCCATTCATGCTTTTTCTGTCTTAACCAACCATTGTATATTCTTTGACCAGTTTTATGCAAGAATTTTCTTCTATAATCAGAATTTTGATATAATACACTTCTAATATTATCAATAATAGGACTTCTAAGAAGAGGAGTTCTTTTAACAACAGGCACCCAAAAAGTTTCTTGCTTAATTTTTTGAAGATTTTCTCCTTGACGACCAATCGCCAAGCCAGGCTTGTCAGTTTCTATAACAACAACAGATCTTTGAGGATCAAAATTCAATAAACCTATCTCTACTTCTTCACCTAAAATAGTTTTTATTTTCTCTTCAGTCACTTCCTTATCTAAACATAATTCCGGAGAAGGCCTTAGCTCTATTCTTTTCTTAATTTTATTAACAATAGACTTAACTAAACCTTTATCGTCTTTTATAAAGTCTTTATCTTTAGTATAAAGCACTATGTTAGCACCTTCAAAAAAAGCTTCACTTATTACATTGTCTGGTAAATATTTTAATATTTCACTTATTATTTCATCAGGCATTAGAATTACACCTTAAATTGTATTTTTTAAAACTTATATAATTATTCAATTTTTATCCTAGGCTGGAACTCAACCCCAGACTTCTTAATAACCACTATATCAATTCCGTTACCACTAGCAGAATCTCTTTTCAAACTAGCTCTTATAGCTCTTTCCGCGAGCTTAATCATTTCTTCTTGACTCATAGTATCTTTATAATAATCTTCCATAACTGCTAAAGCATAAGGAGTTCCTGAGCCAGTAGCTATAAAACCTTGTTCATCAGCAACATTTAATAAAGATCCATCAAGAAATACTTCGTAAAGAGAAGGTCCTTTAGAATCAACACCACCTATTAAAAAGTGTGTGAAACCAGGAACATATCTTCTTATATTTCCATAAGTCATATTAGCCAATAAATGAGCAGATTCTTTAACAGTAGATATCCTATCATTTCTTATCTCTCTTATCTTTAACTCAGCAGACAACAATTTTTTTGTAAGTTGAGCATCAGACACACTACCAGAAGTAGTAATAGCCATAAAATCATTTATGACTTTTATTTTCTTAGAATTCCTAGAAACAATAGAATTACCAGCTGTAGCTCTATTGTCCGCGCCAAGAATTATAAAATCTTTGCCTATTAATCCAACGGTTGTGGTTCCTGTTTTCCTAGTTTGTTCATCATTCATATGATTATCACCACTTATTAAACACTCCCCCTTTCACTAATTTTGTAACGAGGAATATTTATTATAAGAATGTATTACGAAGATTAGAGAAAACTATTTTATTTATATATTTTTTCATAAAACACACTAATTACAAACCAGCCATCCCCAAAAAAAATACGAGGAGTAAATTTTATAAATGAATAGTTATTCCAACGACTAACCCCGTGTTACTACGATAAGTAGGAGGGATAAGATAATGAAATTAGAAAGTTTTGATGAAGCACTAAAAGAATTGAAAAAAGGACCTACAAGAAAGTTTTCTCAATCCCTTGATTTAATTGTTACTTTAAGAGATATGAATCTTAAAAATCCTGAAGAACAAGTAGATTTCTTCACTAACGTATCTAAACCTTTTAAGAAGAAGAAAAAAGTAGCTGCGCTAGTAGGCATCGAATTAAAAGAAAAAGCAGAAGGCGTAGTAGATTTAGTTATACCAGAACAAGATTTTCAAAAATACACTGATAAAAAATTATTAAAAAAATTAGCTAATGAATACGATTACTTTATTGCACAAGCAGATATAATGCCAAAAATAGCAACTGTTTTTGGTAGAGCACTAGGACCAAGAGGTAAAATGCCTAATCCAAAACTAGGAAGTATCCTACCAAGTAAAGCATCAGTAGAACCTATATATGAGAAGTTACAAACAACTGTTCGTGTAAGTGCTAGAAAAGCTCTTAATATACAAGTTAAGATAGGAGAAGAAGATATGGATGCTAAAGCATTAAAAGAAAATTTTGAAAATATGATGAGTCAAATAATAAACCATCTTCCAAAAGGAAGAAGTAATGTTAATAAAACTTTTTTAAAACTTACAATGAGTAAGCCTGTAGAGATAAATGTATGAGATGATTGACAGTGGATAAACAAAAAGCAAATGTTTCGGACGAGAAAAAAGAAATAGTAAAGGAGTTTAAAAACTTAATAGATAAATATCCTATTATAGCCGCTGTCGACGTTGAGAAACTACCTGCTAAGCAACTAATGACTATGAGAAGAAAGCTGAAAGGAAAAGCTCTCGTTAAGATGAATAAGAAAAGGCTTATGAATTTAGCTTTAAAAAGTTCAAAAAAAGAAGGAGTGGGAGAATTATCAAGTTATTTGAAAGGAATGCCCGCGTTATTATTTAGCAATCATAATCCATTTAGTTTATTTAAAGAATTGAAAAAAAATAAAAGCCCCGCGCCTATAAAAGCCGGAGAAGTGGCACCACAAGACATTATAGTTCCAGCAGGACCAACAAACTTTGCTCCAGGACCTATAATAGGAGAATTAGGCTCTGTAGGTGTGAAAGCAGGTATTGAAAACGGAAAAGTAGCTATTAAAGAAGATTCAGTAGTGGCTAAAGAAGGTGAGGAAGTTAATGCCAAACTAGCGGGATTATTACAAAGATTAGAAATTAACCCAGTAGAGATAGGCTTGAATTTAATAGCGGCTTATGAAAACGGTACTATATTAACAAAGGACGTGCTTGATATAGATGAAGAAGAATACATTAACAATGTTAAGCTAGCAGCTAGCGAAGCATTCTTATTAAGCATAAGCCAAGGTATAGTCACCAAAGATAATATTACAACATTAGTAATGAAAGGACATAGTGAAGCACTAACGTTAGCAGACGAAACAAATATTCTCACCGATGAGAATAAAGAAAGGTTGTTTGCTAAGGCCGAGAGTCAAGCAAAAGCTCTCGAGTCTAAAGTCAATGAAAGTAAATAATAATACAAAAAACATATAGTAGGTTAGGAGGAAAATAAAGAAAATGGAATACGTATACGCTGCAATGCTTTTGCATAAAGCAAGTCAAAAAGTTGATGAAGATTCAGTGAAAAAAGTTTTAGAAGCCGCAGGCGTAAAGCCTGATGAAGGAAGAATAAAAGCTTTAGTTTCAGCTCTTGAAGGTGTTGATATAGATGATGCTATTAAGAACGCATCTGCAGCACCAGTAGCAGCGGCTGCAACTAGCGACGCTCCTGCTGCAGCTGATGAAGCTAAAGAAGATAAAAAAGAAGATAAAGAAAAAGATGATGAAAAGAATGAAGAAGAAGCAGCTGCTGGATTAGGAGCCTTATTCGGATAAACAAAAATTCATTTTTTTATTTTTTTATTTTATACAAAACAATTAGTTGATGTTCATGACTGAAAACAAAGATCTTAGAAAGAATTTAAAAAAAGTAGACGAAGAAGTTAGTGCTCTAAAAGCTAAACTTGACAAGTTAAACGAGTCTAAAGAGGCTTGGTTTGAAAAGAAAACAAATATAGGGAAATTAATAGAAGAAAAAATCAAGGAAGTTAAAGAGTTAAAAAGTAAAAGAAATGAATTGACTAACAACGTTCGTGAACTAAAAAAAGAAAGAGACAGTCTTAATAAAAAGATTTCTGAAAAAGTTAAAGATATTGTTAAGAAGAAAGAAGATTTGCCAAAAGATGTTGAAAGCCCTAAAAAAATACAGGCCAAGTTATCAGCATTAGAGTTTAAGTTAGAAACTGAACCTATGAGTTTTGATAAAGAACAAAAAGTTATGAAAACTATTAAGTCTATGAGAAATGAATTAAAGAAATCTTTAGGTAGTAATGAAGAACAAAAAGAATACCAAGAAAAATCTAAAGAAGCAGATAATTTAAAAACAAAAGCGAATACTATACATAAGGATTTAAAAGAAAAAGCAAGTACTAGTCAAGAACTTCATGAAAAGTTCATATCAGAATCTAAAGAGATTGACGAGCTAAAGAAGCAAGAAGAAGAAGCATATAATAAGTTCTTTAATTTTAAAAAAGAATTTAACGAGCTTAACAATTTATTAAAAGATAAAGTAAAAAGCCTAAGAGAAGTTAGGAAACAAGCAAGCCCTAAAACTTCTAAGATTTCTAAGAAAAAAACAGAGACTTTGCTAAAAGAAAAAGCTAAAACCGTAGAAGAAAAAGTTAAGAATAAAGAAAAATTAACAACGGAAGACCTTTTAATATTACAAAGAAAATCTGAAAAGGACCTTGATTAAATGACACTTTACCTAATCGGATTAGGAGTGGGAAATTATAAAAACATAAGTTATTCAGGATTAGAAGCTTTAAAGAAGTCAGAAGTATATCTCGAGCATTACACAGCCGTAATACCTTCTATAAAAGAATTTGAAGATTTTATAAAGAAAAAAGTAAAGGTTCTTAACAGAGAAGATGTTGAAAAAAAAGCGGATTTGCTAATTGAAAAAGCCAAAAAAAAAGATGTGGCGTTAGTAGTCGTAGGAGACGTTTTTGGAGCAACAACACACATAGATTTTTATTCTAGGTGTTTAGGAAAAGTCAAAGTTAAAATTTATAACAATGCTTCCATTCTTAATGTTATAGGCAACACAGGTTTAGATCTTTATAAATTTGGAAGAACAACGAGTTTAGTTTTTGACTGGCTTCCTGAAACACCTTACAAAGCAATAGAAGCCAATCTTAGTATAGGCTTGCACACTTTGTGTTTATTAGATATTAAAACTTCAGAGCCAAGTAAAGAGAACCTTAAAAAAGGAATAAATAAGCCAGAACCACCAAGATTTATGAATGTGCATGAAGCAATAGACACTTTGATGAAGATGGAAAAAGAGTTTGGAAGAGGAGTTATTAGTAAAAGCATGAAAGCAATAGGAGTTGCAAGAATAGGTTCAGAAGATGAATTGGTTGTTTATGATACTTTAGAAGGTTTGAAAAAATATGATTTTGGAGAACCTATGCATAGCTTAGTTATACCAGGAGTTATGAATCATTTCGAAGAAGATATAGTTAAGAAAATAAGCCACCACAATATTTATTAATAAACACAGATTTTTTTAAAGATATTCATGAGAAGAAAAGAAAAAATTCTTAAGAAAAAAGGAAAGGCTTTGGAAACCACTCCTAAGAAGAAAAAAAGAGGATCGAACAAAACTACTAATTTTTACGATAAGTATTACAAACAATTAATGATTATACCATTTTTATTATTACTTTTTTCTATTATAAACATAAGCATGTTATATTCCGAAACAGGAGATTTTTTTCATAAAGGTATAAGTCTTAGCGGAGGAATCACCATAACTTTAATAGACGAAGATTTAGTATCCTCAGAATTAGAAACACAATTAATTAATGAATTTGAAGAATACGAAGTTAATGTAAGGACAATAACAGATGCGGGAAGAAATATAGGTTTAATAGTAGAGTCTAATATTGATCCTGACGATGAAGAATCAGATATATTTATAGATCGAGTTAAAGAATTAACAGGTATTTCAGAAGCAAATATGAGTGTGGAGAGCGTAGGCTCTAGCTTAGGAGAAGCTTTTTTTAGACAAACATTCATCGCTTTACTATTCGCGTTCTTATTCATGGGCATAGTAGTTTTTGCTTACTTCAGAAGCTTTATACCAAGCGCAGCAGTTATATTAGCAGCAGCTAGCAATATCATTGTAACAGTTGCTTTTCTTAACATTATAAATTTTAAACTAGGCACAGCAGGTATAGCCGCTCTGTTAATGCTTATAGGTTATAGCGTTGATACAGACATATTATTAACTACTAGGCTTTTAAAAGAAAAAGAAGGTACTATTTTTGAGAGACTTATTAGCGCTATGAAAACAGGTATTACTATGACAGGGACAACCTTGATAGCAGTCACAGTTGCTTATATAGTAGCTGATTCTCAAGTTTTAAGAGAGATAATCTTAGTAGTGATGGTAGGATTAGTAATAGATTTAATTAATACTTGGTTACAAAACGCGAGTATATTAAGATGGTATATTGAGAGGCGTGTAGAGCATGACTGAAGAAAAAAGTATGTTTAAAAAAATCGTAAGTAACCCCAGAATAATCATATTATTCTTATCCCTAATCATAGCTTTATTATTTATGAATCCTACTTTGACAGAAGGAGTGGCTATTAGAGGAGTTGATGATGACAGCCCAGCCATGAATGCTCTTCCCACACCAATAACTAGTCCTGATATGGATATAAAACCAAGGAATAGAGAAGTTATAAAAAGCATAAATGATGTTGAAGTTCGTAACTTAGAAGATTATGCAAGAATTCTAGAAGGAATTAATCCCGGAGACTTAGTAAGTATTGAAACTAATAAAGAAAATTATTTTTTAGAAGCTAGTAGCTTATATGACAACGTAACCGGTGAAGAAATAACTTACCTGGGTTTAAACGTTATGGCTAAACCCACCACTAATATAAGAACAGGACTGGATATATCAGGCGGAACCAGGGTTTTATTAGAACCAGACGGCGAAGTAACAGGGGAAGACGTAAATCTCATCATAGGAAGTATAGAACAAAGACTTGATGTTTTTGGTTTAGGAGACGTCACAGTCACTAGCGCTAATGACTTATTTGGAAACGTATTCATACTAGTAGAAATAGGCGGTGTTAATGAAGCAGAAGTTACGGAGTTATTATCTAGACAAGGAGTATTTGAAGCTAAAATAGGCAACGAAACAATTTTTAGAGGCGGAGATCAAGATATTATTTTTGTTTGTAGAACCGCTGATTGTGCAGGTATAAAACCTGGTACTTGTAGAGAAATAAGTGCTAACGAACATAGTTGTGAATATGGTTTTTCAATATCTCTAAGCAGAGAAGCTGCTCAGAGACAAGCAGATTTAACCAGGGATTTGGACATAATAGGAGGTCCTAATGGTTACTTATCAGAAAATTTATCATTATTTTTAGATGGTTCATTAGTAAATGAGCTTAGGATTAGTGCTAGTTTAAGAGGAAATCCTGTTACGGATATAGAAATTAGCGGAGGAGGCTCAGGACCTACTAGGCAAGCAGCTGTAGACGATGCTATGGCTTCTATGAGACAAATTCAAACAGTTATAATAACAGGTAGTTTGCCAGTTGAGTTAAACATTGTTAAAGTAGATAATATTAGCCCAGTAGTAGGTAGTGGATTTGTTAAAAACGCTTTATTAGCCGGTTTATTTGCTATAATAGCAGTAGTAACTATAGTGAGTATTAGGTATAGAGAAATAAAAATCAGTATTCCCATGTCTCTAACTATGCTTGCAGAAGTTATCTTATTATTAGGTTTAGCTTCAGCCATTAATTGGAGTATAGACATGGCAGCTATAGCAGCCATAATAATAGCTGTAGGTAGCGGAGTAGATCATCAAATAGTTATTGCAGAAGAAACCCTTGCTAGAAATAAAAATAGAAAATATACTCTCAGTTGGAAAAAAAGATTAGCTAAAGCATTTTTCATTATTATGGCCGCTTATTTTACTTTAGTCGTTGCCATGGTACCTTTATATTTCGCAGGAGCAGGTTTATTAAAAGGCTTTGCAGTAACAACTATTATGGGAGTCACTATAGGTGTTATTATAACTAGGCCTGCATTCGCAGCTATATTACAAATTATATTAAATGAGAAGTGATTAACTAAAAAAAAAATGATGGACCTTTGGTCTAGCCTGGTATGACGTTTCCTTGACGTGGAAGAGGTCCCCGGTTCGAATCCGGGAAGGTCCATTAATATTTTTTATGTTTAACCCAAGATTTCTTTTTACCACATCTTTTGCATTTTTTAGACCAATCCTCTACGTTACTTGAAAAATTAGTTATGACTCTAGGTTTGGTGTAATTATGGAGTCCTATTTTGCAAAGAATTTTCATGATTTAAGTTTATTAATCATTGAGATTTATATTTTTTTTCAATAGAGAAATTAAATCACAAATTATTTAAATAAAAATTCACGAAGAAGTGATTATGGCAAGAGGAAGACCAGTAGGTAGCCCAGCAAGACAAAATATTATAGAAATATTATATCATATGGGTGAAGCTCACGGCTACCAAATATATAAAGTGTATAAAGAGATTTATCCAAGTATTACTTTAAGATCTATTTATTATCATTTAAAAAAAGGTGTGTCTTTAGGAGAATTTGAAGTTGAGACTATCCGTAGAGAAGACGGAAATTATTCTTGGGGTACAGAAGCAGAAAAAACGTATTATAAGTTAGGAAAAATGGCTAATCCCAGAGGAGATCCTAGAGTTAAAATGTTTTTAGACCTTAAAAAGAAGTGAGTAATAAGATTTTTATAGTAAAGGCATCTTTTTTATTTTTAATATGAGCTGGAACGATTTTAAAGAATTAATAGCAAAACCTCACTATTTTTTACCTTACACGATTTGGTTTATTTTTATATTCCTATTTTTTGCTTTAATATTTTTTAATCCTGTTTTAATAAATTCTTTCTTTTTCATAATTTTCGCTTTACTTTTTTTTATACTATTTGTATTTTTAGATAACCTTAGTTCCCACATAATATACAAAGATTATTATGGAGAGCCAAGAAAGGCCTTTTGGGATTTTTTAGTTACTAAAGTTATAAGGAAAATATTTCTATGGATACCTTTTAGTTTATTAGTTATTTATTTTATGAATTTCATAACTTTTTTACTTTACAACTATGTTGAATTAGTAGAGGAGGGCTTGGACGGAACTGCTTTTGTATATGATAACTTAGCAAATTTAATCTATACAGAACTGCCTTTTACAATTTTTATTTTCTTAATTTTTTACTATTTCATAAATACGTACTTATTTTATTTAGAAGCTTATTTTAAAAAATACGAATTTAAAAAGAGCTTAACCGAAGTTTTTTTATTAAGTAAAGAAAAAAACGTGTTTTTTTACAGATCAGGATTGGTTTTGATGCTAATTGACTTGTCTTGTTTGATATGGTTTTATTTAATAGGGTCAATGATTCCTAATATATACATAGGATTAGGGCTGGTATTAATTTATTTCATTTTTGCATTCACACTTAAAAAACTATTTGTGTATAAAAGATTAGGTGAAATAAATGTATTTAGATAAGATTAAAAAAATAAAAGATTTGGATTTTAAAAATAAAAAGGTTTTGTTAAGAACTGATTTTAATGTGCCTTTAGACAAGAATGGTTCTATACAAGATGATTTTAGAATTAAAGAAAGTTTGAAAACTATAAAGCACTTGTTTAGTAAAGGAGCTAGCCAAGTCATTATTATGAGTCATTTAGGCAGACCTCAAGGCTTTGATAAAAAATATAGTATGAATGTTATTAGGGATAAATTGATAAAACTGACTGCTAAAAGGATAGTTAAATTAGACACCCTTGTTGATTTGGAAGAAATAATGCCTAATTCTGCAGAGGCAAAAATAGTTTTGCTGGAAAATCTTCGTTTTTATGAAGGAGAACAAAATAATGATGATGATTTCGCTAAGAGTTTAAGTAAAGTAGCTGATGTTTATGTTAATGATGCTTTCGGGGTTTGTCATAGAAAACATAGTAGTGTTCACGCCATTACTAGGTATTTGCCTAGTTGTATAGGTTTGTTAGTTGAAAAAGAATTAAGTATTTTCGAAAACATGCTTGAAAGTCCTAATAGGCCTTTTTATGCCATCATAGGAGGTTCTAAATTAGAAACTAAAATACCTGTTATTCAAAATTTAGTTCATAAAGTTGATAAGTTGTTTTTAGGAGGAGGTATGATTTTTACTTTTTATAAAGTGCAAGGATATAGTATTGGTAAGTCTTTGTATGATAAAAACAATAAAGTAATGGCTAAGATGATGTTAAATAATGAAAAGATTATCCTGCCAAAAGATGTTATAATTGCTGATGATAAAGATGAGCCTAGCCAGTTTTTAAGTGTTACAATTGATAAGATACCTAGTTATATGATGGGCTTAGATATTGGAGATGAAAGTTTAAGTTATATGATTAAGGAAATGAAAGATGCGGAGACTATTGTTTGGAATGGACCTATAGGTTATTATGAAAATCCTTTGTTTGCAAAAGCTACTATAACTTTACTTAAAGAATTGGCTAAGAGTAAAGCTAAAGTTATTATTGGAGGCGGAGATACTAGTTTTATAGTTGAACGGCTTAATTTGAAAAATGATTTTTATCACGTCTCTACAGGGGGAGGAGCTAGTCTGAAGTTGTTAGAAGGTACAGGTTTGGTTGCTTTAGATGTTTTAATAAAATAAAGATTAAGAATAGAGAGTTAAAGGAAGGATTCTCTATTCTCTTCTTAAATAATCTCCTTTGTCTAAAAGATTTTTTATCATTATTTTTCCTTTGTGTTTTTTTTTAGTGCCTAAACCCAGGTTTTCGTTTTGTTCATTCTGGACCAAGAATATTTTTTCTTTGCTTTGGTCTTTTGTTA
>SKFY01000046.1 GCA_007117755.1 Candidatus Woesearchaeota archaeon
TTTAAGAATTATTTATGCCCTATGCTTATTTTAGTGGAAAAAAAACTTATTATGAATTCACTCCTGGAAAAAAAGAAACTATTGTTTTTGTTCATGGATGGAACATTAACTACACGGAATGGATTAGATTAAGTAAAATACTCTTGGCTGAAGGCTATGGCGTACTGCTTTATAATTTATATGGTTACGGTACTTCATCTTCATTAAAAAAAGTAAGTTCTTATTCTCTTCTTAAATATAAAAATCAGCTAAAAAATCTATTAAATCATTTAAAAATTAAAAATCCTGTACTCGTGGGTCACAGCATGGGTGGTATGATAAGCTTAAAATATGCTGGTGTTGAAAATGTTAAAGCTTTGATTTTAATAGCTAGTACTTATAGAGATCCTTTTAATATTTTTGACTCCAAACATTTGTTTAGAGAAAAAATCATGAATTTTTTAACTAATATTAAAAATGCTGAAGTTAGAAGAAACGTGGAATCTTTCGATTTTAGTAAAGATTGGGATCATAATGATTTCTATTTTTTCTTAAAAGGAATAACTCATACTAAAGACACTACCTTACTAGGTGGTTTACATGCTTTAATGAATAACAATCAAAAAAATATTTTAGCCAAATTAAAAATGCCTGTACTTATAATTGTTGGAAAAAAAGATTTCACAACTCCTGTAGAGGAAAGTGTTTATATGCATAAAAAAATTAAGAATTCTGAATTAAGAATCATGAGTGGAGGTCATGATTTAAACATTGCTCGTTATAAAGAAGTTTCTAAAGAAATAATTGAGTTCTTAAAAAAATTATAATTTCTTCATGTATTTCTTAGCTTCTTTACAAAATTTTAAAACTTTCTTGCTGTTTAAATCCTTATCATATCTTATATTCAATGCTTTGTGGATTATGTGTTTATCATCTTCAAAATATTTTGCTAATGATTTGTATCTAGGTTCAAAACCATAACCTTTTTCTTGCGCTTCTACCATTACTAGATTCATCACGTGTTTTGAAAAATCTTCTAAAGGAAATTTCTCTTTACCTTTTTTAATATCTTTTATGCTTCTTTCTAACTGTTTTTTTAAGAATTTTTTTTCTTCATCCAAGCTTAAAGGTTTTAACAAATCTTTCCTCTCATGAATTTTATCTCCCCATAATAACTTAAAAAAAGGAATTCTTTGCACGAATCTTCTAGGATGAAAAAATTTTATAACTCCCACTTCTTCTCCTTCCACTAAGCTCTTTAAAGGAATAGATCTGTATTTTATATCTTTTTTTCCAAACAAAAAACTATACTCTTTAAAGAATTCATTCAATTCGTTCTCTTTATCCTCATCATACTTTTTCACAATCCCAAAAAAATCAATATCGCTATCTTCTTTTTTATCAGCAGTTATTATGCTTCCTCCCAAGTATAAAGAATAAGCTTCTTTTTTTATGTTATTAATTATGTGCTTACTTGCTTTTTCTATAACATTTTTTAATTCAAAATCTTTATTTCTAAAAATTATTTCGTATTCAGAATCAGAACTTATAGCGACTCCATCTTTAATGATTTGTTTTCTTTTTTTAGCATCGTATAATAAGCTTTCGTAAATCAAAGCAGCTCCCACAGGCACTTTTAGCTTTATGGGTTCATCATTAAAAATAACTCCTATGCTCAAATCTTCTTTAAGTTCATAAGCAGACCAATATTTTTCTTTAGTTGTGAATTTATGCTTCCAATAATCATTTATTTTAAATGAGTCAGTAGTTATTATAACAAAATCAATATCTGACCAGTACCTAACCCCTGTACTGGTTTTCTTACCTTTAGGTATATGTCCGAATTCTTTTCTTATAATACTTCCAAACATGCGTATCTCTATTATTTCTTCAAGCTGGTCTCTAAGAATTTGTAAAACTTTTTCAGTTACGAAATTTTTAACAATTTCTTGTTCTTCCAAACTCAATAATTCTTTATTCATAATATAATAACCTTTACACGATCCTTATTAAACATATGTAATTATTAAAAATAATATTAATGCGAGTATTCCGTTAATAATCAATCCTTTTTTCAAATCATGCTGTTCTTTTAATAAAAATAATACTATGATTGCTGATATGTATCCTCCTATGTGTGCGAAGTATCCTATACCATCTTGAGTAGCGTTCAAGATACCTGTTATGTCTGAAAAAATTGCTAACCATCCAATAACGAATATAGGCATTGGTAAAATCATCAAGTAACTAAAATTAAAAGGTTTAAACAAAGTACCTGTGGCTACTAAAGCCATTGCCGCTCCACTTGCTCCTATTCCTCCTAAAACATTTCCTTGTAATAAGTTTATAATACTTGAAAACAAAGCTGCGAAGACTAATCCAAAAAAATATATTATGGCTGTGTTTTTAGATCCTAGTTCTCTTTCAACCACTCTTCCGAATATATAAATTATTAATATGTTACTGAATAAATGTGTTAGTCCTGCATGTAAAAAACCGTGTGTTATTAATGTATAAAAATTATAACTTAAAAAATCGCTTGGGTACAACACTAATGTGTCGAATAATTCTTCTGATAAAAAAATACTGGTTATGAAACTAATGATTAAAAGTAATATTATTGATACTGTGAAACGAGGTTCTAATAATCCCTTGATTAATTTATGATAAGGTTCTATAACTTGTCTTAAGCTATATTTTCCAAAAATAAACATTAAAATGCTATAAGGGGTTTTTAATATTCCCAGTATTAAATTCCATATAATTACTGTTTCAGTGTGGATTTCCTTCATTAATCAAATTATTTTTATTATTGTTTATAAATATTATTATGCTTCTTTTATCATACTTATCAACTCTGGGAATTCAGGTGTTAAGAAATGACCGTTCTTACTTTCGAAAACGTGGAATTTTGAATTAGGTAATTTTTCTTTGTACAGATTTGCGTGTTCTATAGGGACTATCGGGTCGTCTTTTGAAAAGTATAAATGAACATCTTTGCATTGTTCCTCAATTAAACTTAAATCAGAGGTTAATTCAAATCCTCCTACTAATTCTTCTTCGGGTAAAGTATTGTTAAAAGGAAGAGCTATCAAATGAACACTTCTTATTTTTCGGGGGTATTCGTTCTCGCTCAAATACTTAGCTAAGAAAATTCCTCCTAGTGATAAGCCCACTAGTGTAACTTCGTCTTTTATAAATTCTGTATGTCTCTCAAAGTGGATCTTCCATTCTTCGTACTCTGATTTTTCTCTACGAGGCATTCTTGGTTTTATTATTTGAAAATTTTCTAATTTTTTGTCTATATATGTTTCGTTCCAGTGAGGTTTAGGTTCTATTCTTATAGGTCTTGTTTTTAAGAATTTAATGTAGTCTTCTTTTTTCTCAAATGTTGTTCCGCCGTGTATAAATAATAATTGTTTCTTCATTTTTATTTTGTTAAGTATTCTAAAGGGTATTCGTTCAACTTATAAACTTGTTTCCAATGCATGGCTTCAGAACTTAATAGTTCTTTTCTTACCGCGTGGTATATTTTTTCTAATTTTTCCAAGTAATCGTCCTGTTCTGAGCTAAGTATGTGTAAGTATATTTCTTTATCATTATAACCTCCCATGGTTAAGAAGTCTAAATTTTTTATTTTATTTATGTTTTCTTCTTTAACTTCTTTTAATTCTACTAATAGTAAGGTTGTTTTAGCAGCTCCTAAGCCTTCTCCTGATTGCGGTATTAATCTAGAAAAATATTTGTTTTTAATCAAATTTTTAAGCCGGTAATGTATTATGTCATAGCTAATATTAAGATCTTTAGATATTTTAAGTATAGAATCCCTTGCGTGTCCTGTAGATAAGTGTTTTATTAACTTAACATCGTTATTATCTAATTTTATTTTTTTTTCTTTCATCAAAGGTTTTTTTAATTTTATTTTTGTTCCGAACAAACTTGGTTCTGAACTAATTACTTTTTTAACATTTATGCTTTTGGAAAACTCGTATTCTTCTTCAAATGCTTGTTTTTGTTTTTCATCTTTAAAAAAACACCAAACACTTAATTCATGTGTTCCTATGCTTTCAACAATGCTATGCACACTTTTTTCTTTTTTTAATTTCGTTAATAACTCTTCTTCTGTTTTTTTTAAAAAATATATTTTTTTAATCAAGTCAATATTATTCCAGTTAAGAACAGCGTCATATCTTTTAATATAATTTTGTTCTTCCAATCTTCTTATTTTGTAACTTATTGTTTGTTGTGGTAAGTGTAATGCTTTCGCTAATTGTTTAGTTGTGTACCTGCAATAATTAAATAAGTAGTCTATTAATTCCTTATCTTTGTTTTTCAACCCTTTCATAATACTTATTATTTATTTTTTATACAATATTTAAGTATTTCCCAAATTTACTAAGAATTATTTTCTTTAAAGGGGTAATTTTTATTAAGTTTGTGTAGTTTCTTAAAGTTAAATATGGAAAAAGACGTTGCTGAACTTATTTATTCCCAAAAAAAAGAATATGCTCGAGGCAAAAGAGGCTTAGTAAGTGTTTCTGAGTACCGAGGTAAAAAATTTGTTATTAAAGAAAAACTTTTGAGTAGCGCTGGTGTAGGTACTATAAAAAATGAATTTTTGTATAATAAAAAAGTTAATGAATTCGGCATTGGCCCAAGAATTTTTTATTATGATGAAGAAAAAGATTTTTTGATTCGTGAATTCGTTGATGGTGTGAAGATTGAAGAATGGGTTGCGGATAAAAGAAATTCTTCTTTTTTTAAGACAGAGTTTAAAGAAATATTGTTGAGTATTTTAAACCAAGCTAGATTGTTAGATTTGAACGGTATTAACAAGTATGAATTAACTAATCCTCATAAAGATATTTTGATAACTAATAAAGGTCCTGTGATTATTGATTTTGAACGTTGCAGGCATACGAATAAACCTAAGAATGTCACTCAGTTCTTGCAGTATTTAACTAGGCCTGTAATGTCTGGTTTTCTAGATGAAGCAAGTATTGTTTTTAAAAAAGAAACTGCTGTTTTATTAGGTGAGGAGTATAAAAAAGATTTATCTGGTGAGGTTTATGAAAAAATTAAGAAGGTAATAAAAAATTAAAAATATTATTTTTTCTTGACTTTTTTAAGGTCTTTTTCAAGTCCTAGAGTGTCTAGCAATTCTTTGTATCTGTTTCTTATGGTTACTTCAGTAACTCCTGCTACGTCTGCGACTTCTCTTTGAGTTCTTTTTTCTCCGTTAGTTAATGCTGCGACGTATAAAGCTGCTGCTGCTATTCCTGTAGGTCCTCTTCCGCTAGTTAGTTCAACTCTTTGCGCTTCTTCTATTATTTCCACGCTTTTGGTTTGTGCTTCAGGGCTTAATCTTAAGCTACTAGCAAATCTTGCTATGTAATCACTAGGATTACTGGGTAAGATTTTAATACCTAATTCTCTAGTTATGAATCTGTACGTTCTTCCTATTTCTTTTTTCTCAACGCCTGAGGCTTCGCTTAATTCATCTAAGGTTCTTGGGACGTCGTGTCTTCTACAAGCTGCGTATAAAGCTCCTGCGACTACTGATTCCATGCTTCTGCCTCTTACAAGGCCTTTTTGTACTGCTAAGGTGTATATTCTGCTTGCTTCTTCTTCGACTGACGCTGGTAGTTTTAAGTAACTACTTACTCTTTTCAGTTCTGATAATGCTAATTTTAAGTTTCTTTCAATGGCGGTGGATATTCTTTGTTGCCATTTTCTTAATCTGAAGAATTTGTTTTTGCTTTTTCCTCCTAGTCTGTAGAAGTCTGCTTTTGTTCCTACTTCTGTTCCTAGTCCTTGGTCGAATTGTGTGTAGGACATTGGTGCGCCTGTTCTTCTTTTTCTTGCTGCTGCTTCGCTGTCGAATTCTCTCCATTCTTGGTCGAAGTCAACCATTTTTTCTTCTAGAACTAGTCCACAATCTTTACAGATTATTTCTCCTTTGTCTTTATTCCAGAGTAGGTTTACTGATCCGCATTCTGGACATTTTTTTACGTATTTTGACATAATACATCAACCCCCTTATTAAAAAACACGACTTTTTTTAATTATTAAATGGTAGTAACCATCAAATATTGTAATATTTTTAAATGAAGAACACTTCTGATATATAAATGTTTCTAAAATGATAAAAAAGTTTTTAAACAAAACAAAAATATGATTTATCAAAAACATTATAAATATTTCCATAAATTATAAATACTTAAAAATATGGTAAAAAAAATAATGAACACTAAATCACAAACATGGTCACTAGACCTCATGCTAGGAGTCGCAATATTTCTAGCACTAGCAGTAATATTCGTATTCTTATTATTCACACAAACAGACGAATTCTTACTAAGAGAAGACGCTGACAAGATATACAGCCAATTCGACTTAAGAACAAATCCTGACGGATTAGGATTATTCGAAGGAGGAAGCATATCTCGCGAAGCACTAGAAAAGCTATTTATAGAAACTCAATATGATCAAATAAGAAATGAATTAGGTATAACTGGAGAATTCTGCATAGTACTAGTAGACAACACAGACGGCTTAATAAAAATAGGAGACAAATATGGATTCGGAAGCGGAGAAGATATAGAAATATCTGAGGGAATATTCTGTGGAGACGCTGTGTGATTAAAAATGTTACAAACTGTTTTATTCTTCTTAATAAATTACTTAGCTTACATAATAGGAAACAACATATCTTTATTAGCTGCTGACGAAGAAAAAAAAGCCAAAAAATACTCTGCAGACCTTAAAACAGCAATATTAACAATTGCTTTAGCATTACTTTTATCAAATTTTCAATATTATTACCTAAGCGTCATAATCATATATCCTTTACTACTATTACTTAAAAAAAATAACGTGATAACAATCCTGTCCTTAGGAATAGCAATCTACTTGTTCAACCTCTCAAGCATAATTTTAATAATAATAACTTCTTACTTCGAAGGACTGCAAAACTCAAAAACAAACAAAAAATCAATAAAATTAGATTACAAAACACTAACATACCACGTACTAGTAATTCTACTATTATTAACCATAAAATTAACTCAATAAAAAGATTTATAAAACCCTTCTCGTTTCTCGTGATTACTTACTGATGAAGCCGAGTGAGCTGAAGTAATAAAAAATAACATTCTCGGTAATAAATTCAGATAAACGGAGGAAACAACAAAATGTCAGAAAAAGCATACGAATTAGTAGAAATAGCTAAGAGATCAGGAAAAATAAAGAAAGGAGTAAACGAAGTAACAAAATCTATAGAAAGAGGAAAAGCTAAAGTAGTAATAACTGCACAAGATGCTTCTCCTAAAGAAATAATAATGCACATACCTCTTTTATGTGAAGAAAAAGGAATAACTCACAAAGAAGTACCTTCTAAAGAAGAACTAGGAGTCGCAGCTGGCATGCCTATATCCACAGTAGCAGTTGCTATACTAGATGAAGGAGAAGCTAAAGAACAAGTAAAAGAATTAGCTAAATAAAAGGTGTGATTAATATGGTTGAAGATACTAAAGGAAACGTTAACTTTTCACCAGCTGTACCTGCTAGTATAGAAGAAATAGTAGGAAGGACTGGTACTAGAGGAGAAGCTATACAAGTAAGGTGTAAAGTACTAGACGGAAGAGACAAAAACAAGATATTAAGAAGAAACGTTAAAGGACCTGTTCAAATAGGAGATATTTTAATGTTAAGAGAAACAGAAATAGAAGCCAGACCTCTTCAAAGAGCGGGTAGAGGAGGGAAATAAAAATGAGAATTTGCGAATTCAGTAAAAAAAAGATACCAGAAGGTAAAGGAAAAATATTCGTGAAAAAAGATGGAAAAGTCCTTCATTTTTTATCCAATAAAGAACAAAAAAATTATTTGAATCTAAAAAGAAAATCCAGAACTACAAAATGGACAGACGAATACCACGGTATTAAAAAAGGAACGAGAGATTAAAAATTAAAAGAAAATGATACAAAGAACATTAATATTAATAAAACCAGACGGAGTACAAAGATGCCTATCAGGAAAAATACTTGCCAGGTTTGAAGATGCTGGCATGAAAATAGTAGGTATGAAAATGGTATGGGTTGATAAAGACTTCGCCAAAGAACACTACTACGAACACGTAGAAAAATCATTCTATTCAGGATTAGAAGCAGTAATAACTATGGGTCCTGTCGTAGCAGTCGTGCTAGAAGGAGTTGAAGCCATAGCCAAAGTGCGTAAAATGGTAGGTAGTACCGAACCAAAAAGTGCTGAACCCGGAACAATAAGAGGGGATTACGCACACGTATCTTACGGATACGCAGATCAAGAAGGTCTAGGTATAAAAAATCTTATACACGCGTCTGATAGTGAAAAATCAGCAAAGAAAGAAATAGAATTATGGTTCGATCAAAAAGAAATTCATAGTTACAAAACAGTACATGATGTACACTTATATTAAGGTGATGAAAAAATGGCAAAGATGGTAGACAGAGTAATGGAAAACATGATGCATCAAGATGCTATTAGAAACATAGCTATTGCTGCGCATATTGATCACGGAAAAACAACATTCTCAGACAACCTTTTACTAGGTGCGGGTATGATGTCAGAAGATTTAGCTGGAAAAGCTCTCCAACTAGATTTTCACGAAGACGAACAAGAAAGAGGAATAACAATAGATAGCGCTAGTGTATCTATGGTACATAGTTTAGAAGGTAAAGACCACCTCATAAACTTAATAGACACCCCGGGACACGTTGATTTCGGAGGAGACGTAACTAGAGCTATGAGAGCAGTAGACGGTTGTATAGTTCTTACTTGTGCTGTTGAAGGAATAATGCCTCAGACAGAGACTGTTTTAAGACAGGCATTAAAAGAAAAAGTAAAACCTATATTATTCATTAACAAAGTTGATCGTTTAATAAAAGAATTAAAACTAACTCCTGAAGCAATGCAGGAAAGATTTGTTAAAACTATTACGGAAGTAAATAAGTTAATTAAACAAATAGGTGGGGAAGAATTTGGAGAATATTGCCAAGTAAATGTTCAAGACGGAAGTGTGTGTTTCGGAAGCGCATTCCACAATTGGGGTTTGAGCATACCTTACATGCAGAGAAAAGGCATAACTTTCAAAGAAATAATAGATGCTTATGAAAATAATACTTGGGAGGAATTAAAAAAGAAAGCTCCTCTTCACGAAGTTGTTTTAAATGGTGTAATTAGACATCACCCAAGTCCTTTAAAAGCTCAAAAGTATAGGATTCCTAAAATCTGGCATGGTGAAGATGATAGTAAAGTAGGAAAAGACCTTATCAGTTGTAATCCTAAAGGAAACTTAATGTTTGTAGTAACCAAAGTAGTAGTCGATCCTCAAGCAGGAGAAATAAGCACGGGGAGATTGTTTAGCGGAACTATAAAGAAAGGCCAAATGGTCAAGTTAATCAACGCCAAACAAGAAGTAAGGGTTCAACAAGTATATGTTTACAACGGTGCTAAAAAAGAAATAGTAAATTATGCACCTGCAGGTAACATAATTGGTGTTGGAGGATTAAAAAGTGCTTATCCTGGAGAAACTGTCAGTGATGAAGAAGTAACTCCTTTTGAAGCTATAACTCATATCTTCGACCCTGTAGTTACCAAGGCGATAGAGGCTAAAAGACCTGCTGATTTACCTAAGTTAATAGATGTATTAGTAGATGTCTCTAAAGAAGATCCTAGTATAACTATAGAGATAAACCAAGAAACAGGCGAACATTTAATGCATGGAATGGGTGAGTTGCACTTAGAAGTAATAGAAAATAGGATTAAGTCTGAAAAAAATATTGAGATTGAGACTAGTCCTCCTATAGTTGTTTATAGAGAAACTATTACTAGGCCAAGCCCTGATAGCTTCGAAGGAAAATCTCCTAATAAGCATAACAAGCTTTATTTCAAAGTAGAAAAATTAACTCCTGAATTACAAGAAGCTATTAAAGAAGGAAAATTACCTAGTGGTAGAATAAAGAAAAAAGATGCCGAAGCTTGGAAAGCATTCCAAGAAGCTGGTATGGAGACAAAAGAAGCCAGAAGCGTAAGGGAAGTATTCAATGGAAACATCTTAGTTGACGGTACTCGTGGTATTGTTCAAATAGGTGAAATTATTGAGATGGTAATGGACATGTTTGAAGACGTCATGAAACAAGGACCTGTTGCTAACGAGCCTTGTTTTGGAGTAAAAGTAATACTAGATGACGCTAAACTACACGAAGATGCCATCCACAGAGGACCTGCTCAGATGTACCCCGCGGTAAGAGATGGTATAAGAGATGCTATAAGACATTCATCTCCTTTATTATACGAACCTGTTCAAACATTAATATTTGAAGGCCCTGATGAATACATGGGTGAAATAAGCAAGTTGATAAGTAACAAAAGAGGGCAACTGCTTGACATGATTCAGGAAGGCAGTAATGTTAGGGTAAAAGGAAAACTTCCTGTTGGGGAAATGTTTGGATTAGCAAGTGATTTAAGAAGCGCTACAGGTGGAAGAGGAAGTAGTTCGTTAGTAGATCAAAACTTTGAAAGATTACCTGATGAGTTACAGCAAAAAATCACTAGTAGGATTAGGGAACGTAAAGGTTTAAAAACAGAATAATCACAACAAAACCTTTATAAACACCTTATTATTCCAATACTCGTAGAGGGTAGGAATGTGGTGTTCCTTAATTCACATTGAATAAAAAAAATATATGAATCGGAGGATTAAATAAGAAAATGGCAAAAGAAAAACCTCATTTAAATTTGGTATTTATTGGTCACGTAGACCACGGAAAGTCAACGACAGTTGGTAGACTAATGTTTGATTCTGGAAATATTCCGGAGCAAGCAATGAGAAAACTGAAAGAAAAAGCTCAAGAATTAGGAAAAGCAGGATTTGAATTCGCATTCGATATGGATGGTTTGAAAGAAGAGCAAGAAAGAGGAGTTACAATTGACTTAGCTCATAAAAAGTTCGATACTGATAAGTACAGCTTTACAATAATCGATGCGCCTGGACACAGAGACTTCGTAAAGAACATGATTACTGGAGCTTCACAAGCAGATGCTGCTGTATTAAGCGTCGCTGCTAATGATGGTGTAAATGCTCAAACTAAAGAACACGTATTCTTAGCAAGAACACTAGGTGTTGAACAATTAATAGTATCTGTTAATAAAATGGATATTTCTGGTGTTGATTACAAAGAAGAAAGGTTCAATAAAGTAAAAGAAGAAGTTACTAACTTAATCAAAGGAGTAGGTTACAAATCTGATGATGTACAGTTTTTAGCTGTTGCTGCCTTAAAAGGTGATAACATAGTTAATAAATCCGAAAACATGGATTGGTACAAAGGACCTACTTTACTAGAAGCTATTGATAACTTAAAAGAACCTGAATTACCTAC
This sequence comes from Candidatus Woesearchaeota archaeon, assembly GCA_007117755.1. Taxonomy (GTDB): domain Archaea; phylum Nanobdellota; class Nanobdellia; order Woesearchaeales; family 21-14-0-10-32-9; genus SKIS01. The sequence goes on from SKFY01000046.1 coordinate 11,397, forward strand.
TGATTTACCATTAAGGATGCCTATACAAGATGTTTATAACATTACAGGAATAGGAGTAGTGCCTGTTGGTAAAATAGAAACTGGTATTATGAAGATTGGTCAAAAAGTTATTGCAATGCCTGGAAGAGAAGGAAAAGGTGTTAATGGTGAAGTAAAAACTATTGAGATGCACCATGAACAGCATCAACAAGCTAAGCCGGGTGACAACGTAGGTGTTAGTATCAGAGGATTTGGTAAGAAAGACGTGGCTAGAGGAGACGTTGTAGGTCCTGCTGATAATCCTCCAAGTGTTGTTGAGGAATTCACTGCTCAATTAGTAGTATTGAATCATCCTAGTGTAATAACTGTTGGGTACACGCCTGTGTTCCACGTTCACACTGATCAAGTGGCTTGTCAAGTAATTAAAATTGACAAAAAGCTAAATCCTAAGACTGGTGAAGTAATGGAAGAAAATCCTGACTTTATCAAGAATGGTGATGCGGCTATAGTTACTTTAAAGCCTGTACAGCCAATGGTTATTGAGAAACAAAAAGAATTCCCACACATGTCAAGGTTCGCAATCAGGGACTCTGGAAGTACAGTAGCAGCTGGTATGTGTATTGACGTTAAGAAGAAAGCATAAAAGCTTTCTCAAAATTTTTTTTTTAAAA
>SKFY01000012.1 GCA_007117755.1 Candidatus Woesearchaeota archaeon
GTATACTAATAGAAAGATTTATATATCTGTAGTGTTTCTAAGGTTAATATGGTTATATTATTTGACCAGTACAACCTCCCAGATAATATATTCGAGGTCATATTCGCCACGGATCAACAAGTAATCGTAGCAGACCTCCTGGTGGAAGAGATGAAAAACAACGGAGGAGAACTGGGAAAAACAGAAATGAGCATATTCGCAACACAACTGCACGAAGGCACATTGATAAAAAACGACGTTAAAAGTGTGCTTGGCAAACAAAAAAGCCTTTCATACAACAAAAGACAATTTTACGATCGCATCCTAACACCGATGAAAACAATGGGAATCATCAATTACGACATGTATCAAAAAAAATACAAGCTCAGCGAAAACTTCAACAAAAACATGATGAAAATAGGTCTGCTTTGGCTACAAGAATTACGTAAACCCCCTAAAAGCCACAGACTCAAATGATAAGGAAAAGCCCCTGCATGGTTTATTTCTAACCACCCCTCCCCTAAAAATCCTTCAGGGGCTTTTTTCTTTTTCTTATTAAACAATTTTTAAACACACATAGTTCGAGTTCTCCTCATAAAAAAAACCCTTCCAAATAATTAACCACTAACCAGTAACGAAATATTTATATAGTTGTGTTCATACAACAAATAAATGACAAAATCTTTCATAACACAAAACGTCAAAGACGGCTCAGTTTTATTCACAGCCTACGAATATGCCGGCATGGCCAGCCAAGACCCCAGAACCAGAATAGGCGCCGCCCTACTAATAAAACATCACCAAGAACCAAAAGGCATAACACCAATAGTACTAGGAGCAAACCACTACCCAGCCTTTAGAACAATACCAAGCGACCTAGAAAAAAAACTAACCAAGAAAAAAAACAGGGAATGGAAAAACCAAACAATACTCCACGCAGAAAAAGACGCCATTCAAAAAGCTAAACAATTCGGATTTTCACTTAAAGACTCATCTCTCTACGTCACAGATGTACCTTGCCCAGCATGCACCGAATTCATAATAGAAAACAAAATAGGAGAAGTCATAACTCATTCAGACATCCTAAAATACACACCCAAAGATAAACTAAAACAAAAAATAAACAGTGTGGAAGATTTATTAAATGCTAATATAAATTTCGGATTCTACCAAGGAAAACTAGGATACGTATCCAACCTCTACGACGGAATTACTTGGAAACCTTAAAATAACTTACTAAGACTAAGAACTTCAGCTCTTATCTTTTCTTTATCATAATCAGGATTCTTAACAATCTCACTAATCCAACCAGCAATCAAAAACATCTCAGCTTCCCCCATACCACGAGTAGTCACAGCAGGACTTCCAATCCTTAAACCACTAGGCCTGAAAGCACTACCAGGATCATAAGGAATAGTGTTTTTATTAGCATAAATACCAACCTCATCCAAAGCATCTTCTAATTCCTTACCTTTCAAACGTTCACCCGACAAATCAATAAGTAACAAATGATTATCCGTCCCATTAGAAACTATTTTCAAACCTTTATCTTGCAACCCCTTATACAAAGACCTAGCATTCCTAACTATTTCCTTTTGATAATTTTTAAAACTAGGTTGTAAAGCCTCTCCAAAACTCACAGCTTTAGCAGCAATCACGTGCTCTAAAGGACCACCTTGTAAACCTGGAAAAACAGCTTTATCTATAGCTTTAGCAAATTCTTCCTTACAAAGAATCAAACCACCTCTAGGACCCCTAAGTGTTTTATGCGTAGTAGTAGTAACGACATCACAATAAGGAAAAGGGCTTGGATGAATACCACTAGCCACCAAACCGGCTATGTGAGCAATATCTGCCATTAAATAAGCACCAACTTTATCAGCTATCTCCTTAAATCTCTTAAAATCTAACTCTCTAGAGTAAGCACTAAAACCAGCAATTATTAACTTAGGCTTTTCTTCTAAAGCCTTTTTCTCTAAATCCTCATAATCTATAAATCCTTTTTTATTAACATTATATTGTTTAAAATCATATAATATGCCTGAGACATTAACAGGGTGTCCATGAGTTAAATGACCTCCATGATCAAGCTTCATACCCAAAACCTTATCCCCGGGCTTTAACAAAGCTAGGTAAACTGCTAAGTTAGCATTAGCACCTGAATGAGGCTGAACGTTAGCATGATCTGCATTAAACAAAACCTTAGCTCTGTCAATAGCCAATTGCTCAGTAACATCAACAAACTCATTACCACTATAATACCTCTTTCCTGGATAACCTTCAGAATACTTATTCGTCAAAACACTACCTGTAGCTTCTAAAACTTCTTCACTGACTATATTCTCAGAAGGAATCAACTCAATACCTTCTCTCTGTCTTTTTTCTTCTAACTTAATAGCCTTGTAGACTTCCTCATCTTTTTTTTCTAAACTCATTTTTTATACCACACAACTTTAAAATCATCATAATCTTCATCCTTATAAACTCCCCAACTATCCCAATCAACCTCTGGAAAATACTTATTACCTTCATAATCTTTTTTAATCCAAGAAATTATCAAACAATCAGCTAAAGGCAAAGCTTGTTTATAAATCTCACTACCGCCTATCACATATATTTCTTTGTTAAAATCCTTAGCTCTCTTTAAAGCATCATCCAAGGAAGAAGAAACAATAACATTTTCATCTTTTAAAGAACGAGACACGACAATATTAATTCTTTTAGGAAGAGGCCTTCCTATACTTTCATAAGTCTTCCTACCCATAACAACTACAGAATCTAAAGTAGTATTTTTAAAATGTTTAAAATCCTCGGGTATATACCAAGGAATCTCGTTATCCTTACCAATAACTCTTTTGCTAGTCATAGCAGCTATTAAATTTATCATCTTCTTAACGTCTCAAAAAAAAGGGGTAAATGCTTTTGTTCAAAACTCAGCATCTCCTCAAACAACTCTTCAGGATCCTTTGTTCTCAAATCAAAAGATTTCTGAAAAACAACTTCTCCAACATCATAATCTCCTTCAACCTTATGAATAGTAAATCCTGTTTTTTCATCTCCAGAATCAATACTACTTTTCAAAACATTCAAACCATACATCCCTTTACCGCTGTGATTAGGTAACAAAGAATGATGAATATTAAAAATCCTATCTTTATACTGTCTAAAAACCTTTTCACTAACAAGCTTATTATAACCAGATAATACTATATTCTTAACATTCTTTTCACTCAGCTTTCGCAACAACTCATCATCTTCTCTGTACATATAAAATTCCAAATTATACTTACTAACTTCTCTAGACAAATCATTATTACTCACCAACAAACCAATATCTTCCCCTCTACGAATAGCTAAATCTAACGCGTTCAAATTACCTGATGTAAAAATAGCCAAAGTCATAATGCAACATTCCTCCTAATGACTGGATGAGGGTCATAATCCTCGATTTTAAAATCATCTATAGTTAATTCGTCAAAATCCTTATTAGCCACATCAAAACTAGGCAAAGACCTAGGAGCTCTACTTAACTGCTCCAACACCGCAGTCACGTGATCTTGACCTTCCATACCCTCGGACTCTGGAGGAGCATTTTTCTCTATCCACTCTTTAATATCCAAATACTCTTCCCTGTCCTTAACACTCTTAATCTTCATCTTTAACAAATCAAGATTAGACTCGTAAAACTTTCCTCTCTCTCCAGCTCCACAATAAATATGATTATCCCCGAAAGTATGTATAAATCTTCCTGGTTTCAAACCCGCTTGTTTAGCTAAAACATGAACAAGCATAGAATAACTAGCTATATTAAAAGGAACTCCTAAAAACATATCCGCGCTTCTCTGATAAAGCTGAAGATCCAAATAATCTCCTCTAATTACTAACTGATAAAAAGTATGACATGGTGGAAGAGCCATATCTTTAACCTCTGCAGGATTCCAAGCAGTAACAATAAGCCTCCTAGAACTACTCTTCTCTTTTAACTTCTTAGCAACATCTGCCAACTGATCAATCTTCTCACCGTCAGCTTCCCAATGCCTCCATTGCTTACCATATACAGGACCTAAATCTCCATGTTCCTTTGCAAAATCAGGATCTGATTTTATTTTTTGAATATAATTATTCATTTCTTCATTCCATTCAGGACTGTACTCTTTCAAATCTAATCCTTGACTTTTAACATATCTTTCAAAGCCCCATTCGTTCCATATACGAACATCATTATCCACTAAATATTTAAGATTAGTATCTCCTCTCATTAACCATATAAGCTCGTGAATAATTGCTCTAGTATAAACCTTCTTAGTCGTTAATAACGGAAAGCCTTTCTGCAAATCATATTCGCATTGATGACCAAAAGTTCCTATGGTGTCAACAGCTGTTCTATTTTCTTTGTAGTGTGAATATTCGCTTGTTAAAATCTTTATTAAATGTTCATGATATTGTCTCAACTTAATCCGAACCCCCTTTAGTATTTCTTTGAAAATTATTACTTTATATATTAATTTTGCGATTTAAAAAAAAATAATGAGAACATATCATAAATTATTTTTTCTAACGATTAAAAAAGAGTTCTGAATTTTTTAAAAAAACTTTTTTTCTATCTTCTTCATCAAGGTCTTCACCTACTAAAAACTTAGATATTGTTTCTTCTTTAGCTGTCATCTTATCTTCCACGTTCCATGGAAAATCTAAATCTAAAGCTATTTTATCCATATCAACTTCATCAAATATGGTCTGTAAATAATTATCTGAGTCTTCACGAGTACCTTTTATGAAATGTTCTTTTTCAAGGTTCATTAATTTAACAGGTCCTATACCTAGTAAGAATTGATTTGATTCATTTATTAATTCAAATGTCTTTTCGCATAAATAAGCTCCGTGAGTAATATAACCTTTAACATTATTTTTTCTAAAAGCATTACACCAATCATAGGCATTATTATTTTTTCTAAAATAAGCTAAAGGATTAGTGATGGATTTGTTATAATTATCTGTGTGTACAATCACGGGAACATCATATTTAGCTATTGTTTTAAGAAAATTGTTAGAAATTTCTGTAGGTATAATTCCTGCTGCGATTCCATGAATTTTTATAGCCACGGGATTATTGATTAATATTTCTTCAAGATGGTCTAAAGTATCTAGTTTTGGATGAACTAATGGGACATACTCTAAATTTACATCTTGATTCTTTTCATTATGAATTTGTTCTTTTAATTTTTTATTAGCCTGTTTGTATGGATTTACAGGATTTTCCACTATCTTAACTTCGTCCCCTTCATAGATTTTTTTAAAATAGTTTATCTTTTTATTATTCTCCTCCCAGAATAATGCTTCAATTAATTTATCATCTTCGAAGTATTTAGGTGAAGGTGTCGACATAATATTTGCTTTTTTTATTTTTAATATTTGTGATAGTGAAAAGTAATCTTTTAATGCTCCTTCTCTTTTAAAAAATAAATCAGTACCTATGTGTGAATGAGCATCATAAATAGGTTCTTGTTGGCTTAATTGAATTCTGTTTAGAGTTTCTTTTTTCATATTTAAACCCGGCTTTTTTTAGAGTTTCTTTTAATCAAATATGAGATTATCTCGTACTATTATTATTTTCTACGATAAGGGACGAGTCTATGATATTGAAAGATAATTTTTTTTTTGCAGGGAGTAATTCTTCGGACAAATTCATAATTTTTTTCTCACCATAATTTCTTCATATGTTTGATTTTGTTGAAAATCCATATCGAATTTTCCTGAGAAGGGGCTTTTTAATTTTTGAAGAAGTGTTGATTGGTATTGGGTGGGTGTTAATATTTCTAGGGAATCTCCTGGTTTAATTTCTTTTTTACCCATCATCCTACCTATTTTTGAGTTCAAATCTCCCACGATATTTTTTTCATAATCTTTACCTTTAAATTCGTGTTCTCCGCGTTCGTATTCTTCGAAAAATTTCATTTCTTCATTTGTTTTTGGCCAAGTTATTTGTTCATTTGGAATATATTCTTTTCTTAATTCTTCACTAACTCTTGGTAATACAGGGTAACCCATACTTATTTGGTTTTTCAAGAAGCTTGACAAAATTTCTTTTTTAGGACTCTCTGAAGTTAAGTAGTTGTTTAAAGCTTTAGTTCTTATATCTGTTAATTCAACTAAAGCTTTTCTAGAATCTCTTTCATCCATTTTTTCTGTTATTTTATCAACAGTAATTTGATCTAAAGTAGAGAACCACTTGTCTATATAGTTTAAGTCTCCGTCTCTGGCGGATTGTTTTATATCTCCTGACCTCCTAATGCTAGAAACATGTCTTTTCATTCCGCTTAGGCTAACTCTTATAAAATTGGAATCGTCCCAATCAAAATCTTGGTCCATGCTCTGGTAATAGGATAAAAAGAATCTTATGGAATCGTAAGATGCTTCTTTACTCAGTCCTTTTATACTAACTTCTTTTTCTGATAAGTCTAGTAAATCGTCTAAGTAAACAACGTTACCTTTAGATTTTGACATTTTCTCTCCTTTTTTAGTTATGTGTGAGGTAACGACGCATTCTGGGAAAAAATAATTGTCTGGGAAAACTGCTGCGTGGGTAAATAAAGAAAAAGGTAAATGAACTCCGAGGTGTTCAAAGCCCAAAACACTTACGTCTACAGGTATTCTTTCTTGTACGTGTTTTTTGGCTTTTATTAAATCTGTTTCTTCCATATTACTGTTTTTTGCAACGTCAGCAGGATTTCCTTTGTTTAAATATACGTAATCAAAAAATTCGTCTGTTAAATTATCTATTTTTATATCTTGATTATTTATTAATTGAGAGATTCCGTAAAATTCCATGTAAATATTACTATCGGATAATGCTTCTACTTTTTTGTCAGGGTCGAAAGGTGAAGTCGCTCCTATATTCCCTTCAGAATTTCTTTCAAAAGGTTTAGGAAGTCTTGTTTTTACTATCTCTTCTAAATTTTCTTTGTACTTATTAGGTCTTACCTTCATGTTTTTAATTAATTTCAAGACTTTATTTTGTGTCTCTTCATCTGCGTAATTGATAGCTCTTTCTTTTCTTTTCTTTACAGTAATGGGTTCTCCCGAATGTAGTCTGCATTCGAATTTTCCTCCTTGTAATTCTCCGTCTTGAATTCTAACTTCGTCCCATTTTACTTGTCCTACGGAGGAAACTTCTGATAAGTCAATATCTATGTGTTTAATATCGTCGCATTTTGCACAGTATGGTCTTTCAGATTCTGTTTCTACTATTAAGCCTGAATCGTTTAATTTTTTTAAGGTCCATTGAGTGTATTTTTGATTTGCTTCTTGGTTAGTGCTGAAGAAACTGTCGAAGTCCATGGCGATACCCATTTTTTTTATAACTTCTTTGTATTGGCTTTCGTATTCTTGAACTAAGGTATCTACTTGATCTTCTAAATCTGGTAAAGACAATAACTCGTCTCTTTTTTTTTGAGGTATGTTATATCTTTTAAGAATTTGAGGTAGGTTATCTTCGTCTTTCAAGGTTTCTATTATTTTTATCAGGTCTTTACCTGTTGAATGCATTCCGAATCCGAAAAAACTGTCTTTTTCTTGTTTAAGAGCTTCATATCTAAGTATCACGTCAGAAACTGTGTGGCCTAAACCATGACCTATGTGCATTCTTCCCGAAGGGGTTGTATATGCGACATTCACTACGAATTTACTTCCCGAATCCATGTTATCATTTGAAAGTAACAATTATTTATAAACTTTTTGTTAAGCTTTTCCGCACTAATTAAAAAAAAGGATTATTCCAATATCATTTATATAAAGAAATTATAATTACCTAAACCACAATTTTTATTCCACTAACAAAGCTGGTTTTCCTGGAAGTGCTGACTTCGCTTTTCCTTGATTTGAATTTTCAGCCTGAATTATTTCAATCTCCAAATTATAAGCTTGCGAAAGTTGTTTCTTGTTTTTTTCTAATAATTGTTTTTCTTCTTCTTGACTTATTGAGTATTCAGGGATTTTATTAGGATGTTTCAAGCAATCTTGTATTAATTTTACAACTTCTTTTCCTTGTTTTTTAAAGGATTCTTCAACCATTATTTCTTTTGTTATAACTCCCTGATCTCTTGTTTCTTTAATCTTTTCCTTCAATATTTTCATAAAGTCATACTTCCAACTAGAACTTATTATCAACGTTAATTTCTTAGGATTTTCTACTTTAGCAAGCTCTAAAACTTCACTTATGTCTTTTTTTAACTTTTCTTTTAATGAATCTATATATTCAGATTTCTCATCTATCAAGCTTTCATCGTACTTTGGCCAAGGTGCTTCTGATACGAATCCTTCTCCTCCATAGTTTTCCCATAGTTCTTCTGCTACATGAGGTGTTACTGGAGAAATAATTTTAATCCATCCCTCAAGTATATAATTATAGAAAGCTTTTAATTCATCTTCTTCTAAGTTATTTTTTGCATGTTTTACTAAATGTATCATTTCGAATACAGCTCTATGGTTGTATTCTCTTAATTTCATTTCTTCTAAGTACAGAGTTGTTTCTTTCAATATCCTATTATACTTTGATTTGTAAAGACTACTAACCTTTCCTTCTTTTCTTTTTTCTATACCTTCTTTTATTTCTTCAAATATTTTTTCTACTGTTTTCTTTGCACTTTCAGCTTCTTTTTGTTGCCAGTCAAATGTGCTTTCTATAGTTGTGGCGTTAGTAATGTAAAATCTGAAGATGTCAGCCCCGTAGTATTTTTTCACATCTAGCAAGGTTACAGTGTTACCTTTTGACTTGCTCATTTTCCCTCCTTCGCTCATGACTAATCCGTGAAAAGAAATTTTTCTAGGATGTACATCGGGAAGTAACGCTGCGTGCGCGAACATCATAAAACTCAAATGATTTGAAAGATGCAATTCGAATGTATGTCTATGATCATTAGGAGACCAGTATTCAAAGCTCTCTCTGCATTGTTTTAAAACATCTTTACTAACACCTGTTTCTTCACTTGCTTTTTCTAATTCCAGTTCTCCTTTGAAAACATAATCAAAGAAACTATCGTTTAAGTTTTCTCTTTTTAGGTTGTTTTCTTTTACAATGTGATTTATTGTGTATAAGGACATGTATATTGTAGAGTCGCTTAAGCTTTCTATTATCCATTCCTTGTTGAAAGGAAATTTTGTTCCCAGTCCTCTTTTTCTTGCGCAAGGTCTTTTATCTAGCCATTCGAATGCTTCTTCAAAATTTTTCCTGTAACTTTCTGGTTTTAATTCTGTGTTTTCTAGTATTTTGTATGCCTTTTCTTTCCAGCCTTTAGAGTTAAAATCTATAAACCATTGGTCATCTAAAACAGCAACTATTACTTCTCCTCCGCTTCTAGAATATGCTTTCCTACTAGTTTCAAAGAAAGTACTTGCTTTATTTTCGCGTATTAATTTTTTCTTAATTGCTTCTTTAGCTTTTGACACAGTCATGCCTTCGAATTCCCCACATGTCTTCGTCATTATTCCTTTATGGAATCCTTCTCTATATACTTCTTGTGTTATCTCAGTAAGCTTTTTATCGTGTTGATTTTCTATATTGTTCTCTTCTACCGCTTTTAGTCCTGCTTTATCTCCGTATTTTTCTGTTTTAATTATTGGTATTATTTCTATGTTTTCTATTTCTTCACGTTTTAGATTGTATTTTTCTATTGTTTTTTTATCATTCTTCAGATCTCTTAACGCTGTATAGTCAAAAGGAGCATCACTTGGAACACTGGTTACTATTCCTGTTCCTCTATCAGGGTCCACAAATGGTCCTGGAAGTATTATTATCTCTTTTTCTAATCCAGGTGCAAACGCTTTTTTTCCAATTAGTTCTCCTGTTTTTTGCTTTATTTCTACATCTTTTCTTTGATGGCTTAGTTTCCAGGCTGCTTTTTCGCACATAACCCAGGTTGTTTGTCCTACTTTCACATCATAATATGTTACTTCAGGGTTTATCCACAGATTTGTTTGACCATAGACTGTTTCAGGTCTCAAAGTTGCAGCTATTAAGTATTTATCTCCGAACTTGAATTTTAGCAGAGTCCATTCTTGTTTTTCAACTGCATCCGAATCTCCATCTTTTATATCGTCCTCTCCCATTGCATTTCCATCTTGAGGACAGTATAACACAGGATATTCTCCTTGTTTCAGATATCCTATTTCTTTATACTTTTTGAATTGCCAGGTAACCATTTGTTGATGGCTCATATCTCCTGTCGTAAAGCTTCTTCTCCAATCCACGCTTAAGCCTAGTTGTGTATATTCATCAATCATTTTTGGTATGAAGAAATCTACTACTTTTTGCGGGTCTTTGAAGCTTTCAATAATTTTGTTTATTTCTTCTTCATCTTCTACATAAGCAGAGACATATTTTTTGTATGTCTTTATTGTTTTTTCATCTCCGTTTTCTATAGCTGCGCTTATTCCTAACACAGGTGTTCCTGTTATGTGAAACCCTAAAGGAAATAGCACGTTGTATCCTTTCATTCGTTTATATCTTGCGTATATGTCTGTTTCAGCTACGCTTCTTCCATGTCCTATGTGTAAAGAACCTGATATGTACGGGTAGGGTGTTGTTATGAAGAATTTTTCTTTATTTTCTTTTTCTTTTTCGAATAGCTTGCTTTCTTTCCATTTTTTCTGCCATTTACCTGCTATTTTTGTTTGATCGACCATATTTATAACGAAGAGTGTTTTTTATAAATATTTAACGGAAATAAAAAAAGAATTAATTTTTATCTGAACTTGCTAGTATTTTGCTTTTGCCAGTTTTCACAAATTAACAAGTTTTTTTTAGTCATTATGAAATAGTAAAATATAAATGTTAGGTTATTATTCCAGTACATATGAAATTAAAAAATGTACCGCATTCAAGCAACTTGAAAAAACCTAAAAATGTTAAAAACAGAAATACATCTGATTTATTAGAAGATTTTGTGTTTTTTCACTATAAAAATCCGGGTTTACCCCACGTTTCCCCTATAGGTGAAAAAATATTATCTAATCTTAGAAATGTCTTTGCGAACGAATTTTCCAGGTACGGAGCCAGTAAAATTAAGATACCTCAATATATGAAAAGAAATTTGATGGACCGAGGAGAAAAAATATCTGAAACTTTTGAAGATAAATTTATCTATTTAAAGCGCCCAATGGAAAACTATATGATTTTAACAACTCCTGAAATGGAGGTTCTAGATTATATTGGACAAAGTGAATATTCTTATAAAAATCTTCCATTGAAAGTTTTTTTCAATTTAGATATTTTAAGACCGATAAAAAAACCTAAAGGCATACTTAAAGCTAGACAATTTGAAGTTTTTAATATGTTGTCTATAGATCAAGGTAATGACGACTTTGAAGAAAGAATGAAAGAATACGCACAAATAAGTGAGAACATGTTTAATGAATTAGGAATAGACTATAAAAAAATTAAGGACTTAGATTTTGATTTAGAATATTATTATACAGGATCAGAAGGAGACAATATTGATTTAGGAGATGATAAAAAAGTTAAAGCGTTAAGCCTTGGTATGGCATACAAGTTCCAACCTGAAGATAGCATAGTAAGGATTATTTCTGAAAATAATAAAAAATTAAAACCAGTAATATCTACATTCGGTATAGGCTTAGAGAGAGCTTTATACTCTAGTGCAGATATGTCACGGGACCAATTAGGATTTTCATTCCCGGAAAAAATAAGACCTTTCGAAGGATCTATACTTCTTTTAAATAAAAAAGATGATGAAATAAAAATTGGAAATGAACTCTACGATAAATTAAGAGAAGCAGGACACGAAGTATACTTAGATGATAGAATGAGTGTAAATAAAAAAGAAAAATATGAATTTTCAGAATACATAGGCACGACTAAAAAAATTTTGTTAGCTAATGATAAATACATCGTAAAAGATAGAAATAA
>SKFY01000031.1 GCA_007117755.1 Candidatus Woesearchaeota archaeon
AAGAATGTACTTGGAATTATTTTGGGCTTATTAACCTTCATTAATTTTTTATATTTTATGAAATGAAAATACATATACTCATTACCGAACATTCCTTTACTTATTTTTCCTTTTTGGAATTTTATTTTCCAAAAACCAAATTGGTTCACATCCTCAAGTGCCAGATTCTTAAACAGTGCCTTAATTTCTTTCTTGTTGTTATAATATTTTACTGCGTGTGTCATACTTTTTATGTTTTTGCTAGTTTTCAAATAGTTCTTTGAGGGAGGTACTTTGAATATTTGAGTGTTCCATTCATCGAATCCATAATGTTTGTTATCTTCAAATACTTGTTTAAAGTTCTTCGTTTTTCTAAAAAATGTGTTTATATTATCTTTGTTTTTATATATCGTAAAATGACCTGTTGTATATGTTTTATTTGAGGTTATAATATCGTAAGTGTCTAGAATATCATCAGTTACATATTTTCTAATGTCTCCATATATTATGTCTAAGTCAGTGTGTCCCCAAAAATGATATTCTTTCAAGTAGTCTTCAAATATTTTGCCATAAGCAGGTTTAAGATCGCACAGTTTGTAAGGATTTTCAAGATCTATGTTTATTTTCAATTTTTTTAGTACTAGTTTGTGAAATCCATCATAATCTATGCGCTCAAATTCTACGTTTTTTGGAGTATTTAATGGCTTATCTTTGTTTCCAAATATAATCCAGTTGATTCTTTTATTATATTCGCAACTTTTTAGAAAGTACTCAATCCATTCTGGCCAATTACCTATATAGACAATAATTAGGCAGATTCTTTTATTCATTTTTATTTTTCCTCTTAAGTTCTAATATAACTCTATTTGCAAATCTGTTGACATCATATTTTTTGCTTTCTTTAAGTGCATGCTTTGACAACCTTTGATAATTTCTTTCTGTTTTTTCTATTGCTTTTTTGTACTCTTCTGTTTTGGGTTGTACTAAGTAGCCTGTTTTGTTGTTTTTTACTGTTTCTAAGTATCCTCCTCTTGCTACGGCTACTACTGGTTTGGCTGCGGCGTATGCTTCTATGACTGTCATTCCGAAGTCTTCTTTTTGACTAGTGGTTATTAAGCCGATACAGTTTTGGTAGAGTTTTATTAGTTCTTGGTCGGTTATGTGGTTTTTGAATTCGACGTTTTTAGGTTTGATATGTTCTAAGTATTTTTTGTATTCTTTGTGATGTGTGGCGTTTTCGTAAGTTCCTACTATTATTAGTTTTTTATTTGGTAATTCTTTGAATGTTTTTAGTTGGTCTTCTATGCGTTTGTGTCTTACTAATCTGTTAATGCTGAGCCAGTAATCACCTTTTTTTCCTGGTTTTATTCTTTGAGTGTCTACAGGGGGGTGTATGACTGTGGCTTTTCTTTTCAAATACTTCCTAACTTTATTTTTTGTATTTTCTGAATTAGCAAGCATTTTCTTCACGTGCTTGGTGTATTTGAGTATGGCTCTTCGATTATAAAAAGTCCATAAGTCGTAAGCGTATCGGCCGTACCAAGGAACTATTTCTTTTCTTGACAATTCGTAGAAGTCCCATAATTCGTTTAATGCAGAGTGAGTATACCACGTGCAAGGTTGGTTTTTTAGTGCTGCGCCTGGAGCCCAATCGCCTGTTATTAGGTAAGAGTCGTATTTTTTTTTCAAGTCTAGTTTTTTGAATAATCTTTTGGTTAGTTCTTGTCTTAAAGGAGGGTTTTTTGGGACTTTACCGATTGAATAAATGTTGTCCGTGTCAAATCCCATTTTTTTTATGTTTTCTTTGCTTATATTCGTGGTGTATATGTCTGCTTTGAGTTCTTTAGCTAAGGCCAGGGTTAGTTTTTCAGCACCACCTATGTTGTCTAAGAAATTAGTTAGTATGGCTATTTTATTCATGTGCTTCTCCTCCTCCTTTGAGTATGGCTATGAAGAAGCTTGAAAATAGTGTTTGTACGCCTAAGGCTGTTATTGTGAGAGCTATTATTCCCATTCTTATTCTTTCTAGTTCTCCGAAATCTTTGGCTATCCATTCTAAAAATATGAATAAGTTGAGTAATAAACCAGTGATTATGGCTAGTAAGCTAATTATTAAGCTTGAATCTAAGCTCATGTTTCTTTCTAAGAAATCCATGGCTTTATCTTTTGTGCCTAGTTCTGTTTTACCATAGAATTTAGAGAATACCCAAGTGACTATTATTTGATAACCTGTGATGGTTAATAAGCTTCCTAGTATTAAAGGGTGTAAGTCTAGCGTTACGTCTAGAATAGTTACGGGTCCTAAGGATAATATTAAGAGTATTGCAAGGCCTAAGATTGTTAGTACAATCCCAGGTATTAAGAATAAACTGCTCGGGCTGTATATTAGCATTAAGCGTAAGTGTCTCCAACCATCACGAAAAGTATCGAGTTTGGATTCGCCAATCCTAGGATGATAAGATATATCAACTTCTTTTATGCTGTAATTGTTATGCTTGGCTTTTATTAACATTTCAGAAGCTAATTCCATGCCTCCGCTTTTGAGTTTTAACGCGTCTAATTTTTCTTTTTTTATGAGTCTGAAACCACATTGACTATCAGTTACTTTAACACCGAAGAATATCTTGAGTATGAAGTTTATCGAAGGAGTGCCTACGTATTTATGAAGAGTGGGCATGGATTTTTTTCTTTGTAAAGAATTTCTTCTATTACCCATGACTAAGTCATATTTTTTTCTGTGTTTTATTAATTTAGGAATCTCTCTATAATCATAAGTGTCGTCAGCATCACCAAATATTACGTATTCTCCTTTTGCTTCGTTAAAGCCTTTTCTTAAAGCATAACCATAACCTTGCTTTTTTTCTTTTATTACTTTCACTCCTTTACTTTTAGCAATTTTTACGGAGTCGTCCCGGGAGTTATTATCAACTACTATTATCTCCGCAGCGGGCAGTTCTTTTTTTATTTTGTTAATACACAAACCTATCGTTTTTTCTTCGTCTTTACACGGAAGGACGAATGAGTATTCCATTTTATTATTACCTCAACTATTAAAATAATTATTAAAGCTATCAAGAGATTTAAAGCAGAGTAAATATTCAGTATCGCTAATAAGAAACTAACTATTATTATAATAGTTATCAACAAACCAATTGTGATAACCGTCTTTTCTAACCAATCACCTTCTTTAATTTTTTTTAAAGGCGAATAATATGCTA
>SKFY01000059.1 GCA_007117755.1 Candidatus Woesearchaeota archaeon
AAGCACCTAAAAAACTATGGGTGATACCTTGATGTTTATGATATAATTCAATAGAATGCTTTTCTGGTAATGTTTTCTTTAAAAACCAAAAAACTGGAATGTAAATAACCCATCTTAATAAATAAGCAAAAGGTAATTTAATGTAGGATAATATCTTTTTAAATCTGCTGTGATTATTTATTTTCCAAGCTTCTTTTGAATCAACATCAGGATATAAAACACCTAGTAAGATAAATAAAGGCATAAAAACTAAAAAACTAGCAACAAACAACGAAGATATATCAGTGGCTAACATAATGTCTCCACCTGTTAAAATTAAAATTAAACTAATTATAAAACCCTGAAGTAAATGCTGATTGATTCTCATTATTTTTTATTATTAATTACATGTATAAGTATATTTCTACTGAATTAAAGGAGTATTATTTAACTCATCTTTAATTTGTTTCCAGTTTGGTAAATTATTTTTTAATAATTGAAAGAATTTATCTGAATGTTTCTCTTCCAATAAATGCATCATTTCATGAACTAATACGTATTCGATACATCTTTCTGAAGATTTTACCAATTCTAAATTAAGCCATATTCTTTTCTTTTCAGGATTACAAGTGCCCCATTTGGTTTTCATTTTTTTTATTTTTAGCTCATTAACATTTAATCCTGTTCTAGTTTCCCATTTAACTAATAGTTTTTTTGCTATTTCATAAAGATTTTTTCTATAAAACTCTTCAACGGTCTTTCTTCTTCTTTCTATAGTAGATTGTTTTTTAGTGTATAGTTGTATTGATGTCTTTCTTTTTATTTCAACCGCATCGTCATTTTCTGAATCTATATTCTTCTTAATTGTGGAAGATTCATGTGATTCTTCTAGATTTTCATACAATAAAAACGCTGTTCTCACATTCGGATATGCTAATGAATAAGCACACATTTGATAAAAATCACTATTAGGTACTTTTTTATGCTTATATTTGATATCTAGTAAAAACTTTGCTTCTGAACCTTTGTCAATCACTAAATCTGGTTTTGTTGTAAAAGGTTTACCCTCAGTGACTAATGTTTTTGATTTTTCTTGCGATCTTAAAGTATACTCTTTATTTTCTTCCTTAAGGTTTTCAAATACTTTCTTACATTTTTTAACACAAAATAATTACCATTTAGTAGTTACACATCAAAAGTTTTATAAATTCATTAAGATTATCTTTTTACATGTCAAGTATAGATAAAGATTATAAGGAATTCAAGTTAGATAATGGTTTAACAGTTGCTTTGCAAGAAACTCCAAGCCAGACTGTTGCTGGCGCATTAAGAGTTAATCATGGCGCTTTAAACGAAGAAAAGGGAGAGGAAGGCATCGCGCATTTCTTAGAACATGCTATAGTTACAGGAGGTTCAAAAAAATATTCCCCTCAACAAACTGATGAAATAAGAACAAATTTTAGCCATAAAACATTTTCAACAAGTTTATACAAAACAGCTTTTGAAGCAGGAATGCTTCCTGAAAATACAGAAATCTTCCTTGATTACATTTCAGACACAGTATTAAATCCTAGATTAGACCGTAGAGAACTTGAACAAGAAAGAAGTAGGATTTTAAGAGAAACTTCTGATAAGAAAAGCAAACCAAATTTTAAAGATAATAAAGCTTTAAATGAAGCTTTTTTTGGAAAAGATTCTCCTCAAACATATTTTATTTTAGGAGATGAAGAAGTTATAAAATCTGCTAATGAAGAAGATTTAAGAAACTTCCATGAGAGAGGTTATCACCCTAATAATATGGATTTAATTTTAGTTGGTGCTTTACCAGATAACATCGAAGATTTAGTTCATAAAAATTTCAGTAATTACCCAAGAGGTGATGTAAGTGAACTTCAAATTCCTAGGAACCCCCCTCTTTATGAAGCGAGTTTTATACATACTTCTGCTCCTGATCTTATTAATAAAGATAATCCTGATCAAAGTAGTGCGAAATTAAATATTAATTTATTTTATCCTACAATTACGGATGAAGATATATACGCTGCAGGCATTTTATCAATGATTTTAGGTGGAGGTTCAGAATCCATGTTGTTTAATACTTTAAGCAGAAAAAATAGTCTTGCATATTCAATAACTTCTTTATTTAATAAAACTGATAAGAATACAGGTCAACTTAAAATTGAGGCAAACATAGATCCGGCAAAAAGCGAAGAAGCAATAGATTTAATTTTCCACGAAATGAATAATTTAAGAGAACAAATTGTTGTTCCTGAAAAAGTTTTAGATGGAATAAAAAGGGATTTCAAATATCAAGTCGCTACTAGTTATGAAACAAATTTTGGACGTTTAAAAGCTATAGAATCAAAATTAGATAATGGTTTAACAGTTGATCAACACTTCGAAAGAGCCGAAACAGTTACACCTGACCAAGTAAGAGAAGTTGCTCAGAAATACCTTCCTGAAAGCAGAGCCAATGGAAAGTATGCTTTACTATTAAGAGATCCTTTAAAGGATTAATTTAACAATATTTATATACCCTTTTTTAAAATCTTAATTCATGTTAGCTGTATACATCATTTTAGGTTTTTTAGTTCTTTACTTAATCTTTATTTACAATTCTTTTGTTCGTCTCAGGAATCAGGTTTTAAACTCATTCTCAGGTATTGATGTCCAGCTCAAAAGAAGGAATGATTTAATCCCTAATCTTGTTAATGCAGTTAAAGGCTATGCCATGCATGAAAAACAGTTATTGGAAACTTTAACTAAGAAAAGAGCTAGTTTGATGAACACTTTAGAAGAGAAAGACGTTAAAAAAGTTGCTAAAGAAGACGAGAGCTTATCCGGTGTTTTAAAATCTTTATTCATGGTTTCTGAAAATTACCCAGATCTTAAGGCTAATCAGAACTTTTTAAATCTTAAGAGACAGTTAAGAAGAACCGAAGATCAGATAGCTGCTTCTAGGAGGATTTATAATTCTAACGTTGCAATTTTCAACTCTAAGATAGAAGTTTTCCCGAATAACTTATTAAACAAATTGTTAAAGTTCAACAAGTTCGATTTTTATTCAATTAAAGAGTCTGAGGTGGTTAAAGTTGACTTATAAGCGTTGGGACCCAGCAGGTTTAGACACATCAAACGTATTAACTTATGAAATGCCTGAGTTTTACAAGATAATA
>SKFY01000042.1 GCA_007117755.1 Candidatus Woesearchaeota archaeon
AAAATAAAGTGTTTTTACCTAGTAATGATGAAAATACAAAAAATTAATCCGAAAAACGAAGAATTAGAAAAAAATAAAAAATTCCACGAAGTAGGAATAGCAGGAAACTTCCACGACTTGAAAAAAGAAAAAAATTATTTCCCTAATTCAAGAATGATAAGAATGAGCGAAGTACCAGAATTACTTAACTTACCACCAGAATCTTTTGAAGATTTAAACGAAGTAGGTTCTCAAGAAATTCAAGAATTCCTTAATTATTTATTCAGCCCAGTACACACTTATAACAGGGAATTAATTGTTAAAAAACTAAATGCAGATACAGGAGTTTATTATTTTCCAGAAGGAGTATTTATTGAAGACAACCCTTCACTAAAAAATGATGATATAATCCTTCCAAAATACGAAGATCTTGAAAGTAAATTAAGCAATCATAATGAAAAAAATGTTTTTTTCAGCGAAGATAAAAAAACAAGATTTACACCATACGATTTTAAAACAGGTATTTTAAAACCCGAAGAAATATACGAAAATCCTATGATGATAGCCTTATTTGGAGGATTAGAAAACACGGAAAAACTAGTAGAAAGCTGCAAAGATTTTAATCTAGAAACATACCTAAGTAGTTTAAAAGATGTGAAACATCCTTTAGCCAGAAACTGCGCTTTAAGCACAGAAGGTAAATTTAATCAAGGATTTGATAAAAAAAGAACCTTGAATATATGGGCAAACAACCTAGCTAATCAAAGCCCTCAATTTACACTAGGTTATAAATCTTCAAAGAAATAAAAAATTCTTAATTATTAAAAAAAAAAGAGTTAGGTGTGGGTCAATCTCAATATTTTTTCTATTTGCTCATACTCACTCCTATTAACTCTCAAAATCAAATTTTTTTCATCTTCTTCTATAATATCCATATTTTACTCCTCCGTTCAAGTTTTTTATTCATTTATAATAGAAGATTATTTTTTTAAAAAGCGTTTCTACACAAAAAACGAAATATTTACGGAATAAGACGTGAAAAAAATCTTTTATTTTAATAAAATTCCCACATAGAAAATAATTCTTATTTCTTTATTTCAGTATCTTTTAACTTCTGCTCAATCTCATTAAGTTTACTCTCTTCCTTAACAGGTTTTTCCTCTTTAACAGGCTTAGTATCTTTTAACTTCTGCTCAATCTCATTAATACTACTTTCTTTTATTTGTTCTTTTTCCTCCGTTTTTTTAGGAACTGGTAAAGGCGTGTTTTTTAATTTGTGCTCAATCTCATTCAAGCTATTAACATCATCATCTTTAGATTCACCCGAGTCTTCAGAATCTTCTTCATCAGAATCATCACTAGTTTCTTCTTTAACCTCTTCTGATTTTTTCTCTTGACTTTCTAAATCTTTTAATTTTTCATCTATATTACTTAAAGGACCATCATCCTCCTCTTCTTCTTTTTCTGGTTTTTCCTCTTTAACAGGCTTAGTATCTTTTAACTTCTGCTCAATCTCATTCAAGCTATTAACATCATCATCTTTAGATTCACCCGAGTCTTCAATATCTGACTTATCAGAAGCCTTCTCCTTACACCTAAAAAGCCTCTTAAAAAAACCCCTCTTCTCAACAGGCTCATCTTTAGAATCAACATCATCTTTAGATTCACCCGAGTCTTCAGAATCTTCTTCATCAAAAACACTAACAAACTCTTTTTTTTTCATATCCTCAGAAGATGATTTTTTTAATTCTTTTAACTTAGTTTCTATTTCGTTCAAAGCAGAGTCTTCAGAATAATTTTTTTTTAGAAATTTTTTTATTAAAGAGTCTTTATAACCTAAATCTCTTAACTTTTTAGTTATTTCTTCATCACTCATACCAGCTTGCCTGGCCTCGTAAATTATACCCCTAATTACTTCTATTACTTGTTCCATTAGAACAATACACACCTCTCTTTAATAGTATCTATCTAATTTTATTTATATATTTTTCCAATAAACAGAGAATTAATCCACTCCAAAAGCCTTAATTTTAAAGAAATACCTACTTTTTCTGCTCACTTAACCTTTCTAATAACAAATTAGTCAATTCCTTATTTTCACCATTAAGACTCCTTAAAGCCTCATATATATCCTGACCCGTTCTCTCTAAATAATTATTAACCAACCTTTTCTTAGCCTTCCTAACAAAATCTATCTGACCATTATTTTTCATCTGCTCCCGCACTAAATCATCCTGCAATAAATAAAAATCCTTACTTAAACTCGCAGTTTTATCCATTATAGTAAATAAACCCTTATTTAAACCAAAAACATGCTCAGTCAATACAACACTAGCCTCTAAAGGACTCACATCCAACATTTCTTGAGATTCCAAATAAGGCTCTATAGATTTCTCAATATCCAATTTCTTAAGTTTACCCACATCAGAAAAATCCCTAGCAGACAACTCATGACCCGAAATCTCATGAAGAAAATACTTATTATCAGTATCCAATAAATCCACTATGTTAAGAGGTATACCACGAGAATCATTAAAAGAATAATTAAGATCGGTGAAGAAACTGTCATAATCAAAGAAAAACTCATCTTCATAATCACCAAAACCATCATCTTCATCATAGTCATCATAACCATCATAATCTAAATAACCATCCATTTCATCAATAAGAGGCTCTATCAAGACACCCTGATTAGTAATTATAGGCTCGCCTTTTCGAGGATCATAACCCAAAGCCTTTTTTAAATAAGCATTACTTAATTCTTGCGTGTATAAATGAGTTTGCTCCATTAATTTAATTTTTTGATCAGGACTCAGATTCTGCTTTATTTTATCAGCATATCCTAAAACTTCCTTAGTCAATTTATAGTTCCCCAAATACGCCTGAGCATCTTCTTCAGACACCATATACTTCCTAGCCAACTCCTTAAAAGCGTTCTTACCCATTTTATAGTAGTAATAAAAACTTGGTTATTTATAATACTTTTCTTAATTTCGTCTTACAATAAATTTAAAAACTATTGTGTTTTTTCTTTTTTTCTCAGCCCTGTAGTGTAGCGGCCAATCATCCGAGACTTTGGATCTCGGGACCCCGGTTCAAATCCGGGCGGGGCTAT
>SKFY01000058.1 GCA_007117755.1 Candidatus Woesearchaeota archaeon
AAACTAATTTTTTTACCATTTCATTATTTTTTTCGTTATGGTGAACTTTTAGGTGACATAAGCTCCAAACATAATTCATTTTATTATAATCTATTAATAATTTATATTTTTTTATAATTTTTTTATCTTCTAAATTTTCAATAGCTTTTTTTATGGTTTTTTTATTTTTTTTAAGTTTCTGAGATAATTTTTCATAACTGATTCTTGAATCTTCACGAAGTATTTTAACTAAGTTTTGCTCTAACAAAGAAATATTTATTTTTTCATCAGTGACTTTTATAGTTGTGACTTCTCTAAAATTACTTTCATCTATACAAAAATTAAGTATGTGTTGTTCGGTTATGTGCATTTTCCTCTCATACAATATGTACTCTTCCATTAAATCGTAAATATAATTAAAAACTTCTTGTAATTCATTTAGTGACTTGTAAATGATAGATATTGCTAAGTCCAGCTCCCCAAAAAATTCTACTACCCAGGATATTTGCTCTTTAGATTCTAGGCTTTGGATTATGTGTTGGCGTTTTTTATCGCTTAATCCTTTTAGTTTGTAGTAAATTTGGATATTATTTTTACCGATTTTAAAATAATCTACTATTGTTATTAATTTTATTAAACGCTGATCTTTTAGTTTTTTTAGTTTTTTATTACATGCTTGATTAGATATTTTTAGTTTTTTTGATAAGTCAGAAAGTTTAGTTTTAGAATTAAAATCTAAAAGTTGAATAATATCAATATCTTTCTTTTTAAGTTTATTTATTTCCATTATTTTATTTAAGAGTACTCGTTTTTAAACTTTTCTAAAACAAAATATTTAAAAAAGACTAAAAAAATTCTTTTTTTCAATTTTATGACCTTATACAGCTAAAAAAGACAAGACAATTTTTTACAAAGGAAATAAAATATTCAAGCCCATAAATGATGTTTTATCAAAAAAAGTTCCCTCAGAAGATTTTGAAAAAAGAATTCTTGATTTTGATAAAGATGAAATGTGGTTTCACATAGCCATGATTAATCACAGAATTAATATTTCTACTCACGAATATTTCGACGGTTTGAATGCTGTGTTTACAGCTTTACCTATGACTACAAGAATGATATCTTCCCCAGGAGCTGTATACGGTAAAGAAGCAATAAGTTATACTACCGACACTTGCCCCATTACTCTTGATTGGTTTAATTTAAAAAATAAAGCATTTCTCTCAGAATCTTCACAAATATATTTAGAATTAGCTTTAATTCAAAAAAATGTAGATCAAGTATATTCAATATATAATTCATTTAGAAAAGAAGAAGCTGACGCTACTCATTTATCTGAGTTCCACCATATCGAATATGAAGGGAAAGTATCTCAGGAAGAAAACAACGCCATAATTCTAAAATATCTGCAAAAAATAATCCAAGATTTATTAACAAAGAATAGAGATAATCTATCATTTTTTTTAACTGAATAAAAAATTAATCAACTCGAAAAATTTTGTGATAACATATTAGATGTTCCAAGAATAAAGTTCGAAGATGCGTTGAAAAAATTGTATGAAGAAACAAAGGATGAAAAATATTTAGACTTTACTTTGGAAAATTTCGGTTCCTGGGAAGAAATAAAATTAACCGAGATATATAATAATTTAATCATCATAGAAGAATTTCCTCTTTTAGAAGTTCCTTTTTATCATGCACAGATTAAAGATAAAAAACCCCTAGTCGCAAACAATTCAGATTTTATTTGGCCAGGATATAGAGAAATAATCGGGAGTGGTGAAAGAGTTGGAAGTGAAAAGGAATTAGATGAAAAAGCTGAAATTTTTAACTTGCCTAGAAAAGATTACTCACCATATCTTCAATCCAGGGCGTTAAAAAATTATGAAAAAACATCAGGCTTTGGTTTAGGTTGGGAGAGACTCCTTCAAGGAATTTTAGATATGCCTTTTATTTGGAGTGCTTCTCAATTTCCTAGAGTGGATAACACATTAAAGCCTTGAAAAATGAAAGATTTAGAAAACATAGTTCCTGAAAATATAGAAAAAATTTTTTCTGAAGAAGAAACACCTTTAGTAATTATAAATTTAGATAGGATTAAACAAGTCTTAAATGATATAAAGCGAGCATTAAAAAAAACAGGTCTTGAATTTGAAATATATTATGCATTAAAAGCATGTTATTTTAAACCAGTTATAGACGTTTTAAAAAATGAAAATATAAACGGTTTAGAAGTTATGTCTATTTTAGAAAAAAAAATTGCTAACTCCGCCGGTTTTAAAAATGAAAATATAATTTACAACGGTTTATATAGAGATAAAGATGATTTAATAAATTCTCATAAAAAAAATATGACTATTAATATTGATTCCTTAGAGGAGCTTAGTTATTTTAAAAATGTGAAAAATGCTTCAATCGGGATAAGAATACATCCAGAATTTAAAGAAGATGGAAACTTTATAACACAGGATTCTAAACTTGGTTTAAATTATGAAGAGTTTTTTAATGCTTTAGACATTTGTAAAAAATATAATATAAAATTAAAAGGCATAAACTTCCACCTATTTTCTAACATAACTGATTATGCTAGGGTAAACAAAGCAATAGAAGAAACTTTAAAAATTATAGACCATGCAGAAAAACATCTTAATTATAAAATAGAATATTTAGACGTGGGAGGAGGAATCGCCCCGAAATTTTTATTTAAAAACGAAAAAGAATTCGAAAAATTCATTCTTAAATCTTTCTATGCCATAAAGAAAAACAAACCTTATATAAAAGTAATTTTAGAATTAGGAAGATATCTTGTCTCTGATTCAACATTTGTTATTTCTAAAGTTAAAGGAATAAAAAGAAAAAAAGAAAAAAATTGGGCTGTGTTAGATATATCTAGCAATTACTTAATACCCGCGCCTGGTGCATCATACATAGTTGTTCCCTATAACAAAAAAATCTCAGACAAAGGAGAAACAATTTATTTTACTGACGCTATAGGATCTATGAAAGGAATAATAGATACGAATAATTATTTTGGTGATTTAAAAAAAGAAAATCTTGTTATCGTGGCTAACTCAGGAGCATACACTAATTCCATGAAAGAAC
>SKFY01000070.1 GCA_007117755.1 Candidatus Woesearchaeota archaeon
ATAACTTTGTCACAACATAGCTTTCTCATGTTAAGAGATGATGAGACAAAAGTTGTTGAATTAAAACAAAAAGTCAAGGCTTTTTGTGATAAGAGGGATTGGGATCAGTTTCATGATATTAAGGAATTATCTTTAGCTCTTTCTATTGAAGCTTCTGAGCTATTAGAGCATTTCAGATGGTTAAAAGATGATGAAATTAGTAAAAAATTCAATGACAAAAAAGAAGACGTCGAGGATGAAATAGCTGACATACTCTACTTCATAGTTAGAATAGCTCAATTATACAATATCGACTTATCAGAAGCTTTTGAAAGAAAGTTAGAAAAGAACAACAATAAATACCCTGTCTCTAAAGCTAAGGGTTCTAATAAAAAATACGATGATTATTGAAGATGACTGAAGACGTAACCATAAAAAGTTTTGATATTAAAGAAGATTTATTTGAAAAAGAGTTCTTAAAACCATTTTATGAATTATCTTGGGCTGATAACTGGCCTATAATTGACATTCTAAATGATAACAAAACAGCTTATATAGGAGAGACATACAAGGTTAAAGCAAGATTAAAGCAGCATCTTAAGAATGAAGACAAGAAGAGCTTGAAAAAAATAAATGTGATTATAGATAAGAAATCAAATAAATCTTACACTCTAGACATGGAAGCAAGTTTAATAAGATACATGTCAGCAGATACAAAGTTCGATATCTTAAATAGTAACAGAGGTTTAATCAGTCATAATTATTATTCTAAAGATGATTACAGAAAAAAATTTGAAGTAGACATATGGCCTAAACTACAAAGAAAAGGTTTAGCAGAAAGAAAATTAATTGATATACAAAACGACGACTTATTCAAGTACAGCCCTTTCGTTCCTTTGGACATAAACCAGAGCATAGTGGGCGATAACTTAATAGAAGTATTTGCTAATTATAAAGGAAAAAGAGGTTCTTTAGTAGTGCAAGGTAGTGCGGGAACGGGAAAAACAATAATAGGGACTTACTTAATGAAGCTAATACATTCAAAAGAAGATAACTTCGAAACAGATTCTCTAAAAGAACATTTAGAAACATTTCAGAATAACATAAAAAAGGTTGCTCTAGTAATACCTCAGCAAAGCTTAAGATTAACATTAAAAAGAGTTTTTAAAAAAATTCATGGTTTAAATCCGAGTATGGTTGTAAGCCCTAACGATGTTCTGAAAAAAGATTATGATATGTTAATAGTTGATGAAGCTCATAGATTAAGAAGAAGGAAAAACCTTACTAATTATTCTGCTTTCGACAAGAATAACAAAGAACTAGGTTTAGGTAATGAAGGAACTGAATTAGATTGGATATTGAAATCAAGCAAGTATCAAATATTTTTTTACGATCAAGATCAAAGCGTTAAACCAACAGACATAACTCATAGTTATTTTTTAGAAAAAGTAAAGCCACTCATGCTAACTAATAATTTTTACGAATTAGAAAGCCAGTTTAGAGTACAGGGAGGCTCTGATTATATAGATTACGTAAAAAGAGTTTTGGACTGTAAAGAAACAGAAAAGAAACACTTTAACAAGTATGACTTAAGATTTTATGAAAACATAACCGATATGAAAAAGGTTATTATAGAAAAAAATAATTCCGAAGGCCTCAGCAGATTAGTGGCTGGCTATGGTTGGAACTGGCATTCAAAAAAAGACATATCCAAAACCGACATAACTATAGAATCTGAAAACTTCATATGGAACACAACACACACAGACTGGATTAACTCTTCTAATTCTGTGAATGAAGTAGGTTGTATCCACACCATACAAGGTTATGACTTAAACTATGCAGGGATAATAATAGGTCCTGAACTAACCTACGATGAAGAAAACAACAAGATTAAAGTTCTTAAAGAGAACTACTACGATACAAAAGGAAAAGTTGGTATTAAAGATGAAAAAGAACTGGAAAAGTACATAAAAAATATTTATTCAGTCTTACTAAGTAGAGGTATAAAAGGAACTTATGTTTATGTATGTGATTCTAAACTTAGAGAATACTTAAGAAAATTCTTAGAACAAGATAAAGAATCTAAAAATTATGAGTTATCAAAATCTGATAATTTAGCAATCGCTGAGAAGAAGAGGAAGTATTAACATAATGCAAATAATACTATTATTTATATGACTTATGTTTAAATATTAGATTTTGGCTTCTTAAAATTTTATTACATTCTTTAAAAATTAAAGGTAATGATTTTACTATATTATCATTAATATTTGTGTATTTTATATCATATATTTCTCCTTTTTTTGTTCTTGTATATCTTGCAGATAAATGATGAGGTTCAGTTATAATAGCTAAAATCATTATTAAAGCTGAATAGCACAACTCATCAACAAAATTTTTAATTTCATCTTCACCTTTTAAAGAGTTAAATAACTCTTCTTCCGTCATCTTATTACCGCTAAATTTTTTCAGTTGATTAAATATTCTGCCGAGTAAATTAATTTTATGTGTTTTAATTATGTCATCTACAAAATCTCCTTTCCTTAATTCTTTTCTTAATTTTTGCACTGTATTAATTACAGAGGATATTTTTTCAGGTTTGAGTTTTCTAATCAACACTTGTTTTTCTTTTAAATTTTGTAAAAAATCTATGTTTTTTGAAAGCTTATAATCTACATCTATTGTATTATTTATTAAAATCTCCAAGTCCCGAATTCCAGTTTTAAAATATTCACTTTTCAAAGCCTTTAACCAGGCATCATGAGTCATTATTTTTTCATAATCATTAGATCCAATACTTAGTAAATATGCTTTACTCATTTTCTCAAAAAATTGCTGTAAGTAGTATACAGAGTGTGAATAAAATCCTTCACCATGAAGCATTATGCTAGCTTTAAGATCTTTTCTAGAAATTCTTATAAATTCACTTATTTCTTGTTCATATTTATTAATATAAAAGGGCTTATTTCTGTTATTGTTGTATATCTCTAATAATACTTTTCTTAGTTCTTCCTGTCCCTTTAAATCCTTTTTTTCTTGTCTATCAGCCTTTTTCATTTATCATCTTTTATTTCTAAACATTTATAAAT
>SKFY01000044.1 GCA_007117755.1 Candidatus Woesearchaeota archaeon
TAACCCCCTACAATCAAGTAAAAGACAACCAATTTAACCCCTTATAAACTTATACCCCCTTATAAGTTTATAACCCTCTTTATAAATAAACCATCTGAGAACAAGGAAAAGCATGTGAAAAAAGCAGAAAAACACATAGAAAAGCACAGAAAGAGTATAAACTTATACCCCCTTATAAACTTATAACCCCCTACATTTCGGGAAAAGATAAGAAAACAATATAAGTATAAGTTTATACCCCCCTATAAACTTATAACCCCCTTAGAGAAAAAATGAAACACAAACCAAGATTAGACACGGTATTAAGAGTGGAAAATATAATACAAAAAGCAGAAAAACCACTCTCCATAAACGAAATAAACAACAGATCAGAAAAACAAATGATGAGAAGTACGATCAACACAATATTACAATACTTAGAAAACAGCAATAAAATAAAAAGAACAGAAAAAGGAGTGGTTTGGAAAACAAACCAAGAGGTAGAATACGAAGTACCAGAAACAACAGAAATAAATAAAGAACAAAAAACCGAAGAAACCACACAAAAAAGTAATATACATAGTTTATTAAAAGAACTAGAAAGAACGAGTGAAGAATTACAAGAAGCAAATAATAACTTAAAAACTATAGAAAAATGATAAGAGAAGAAGTGAAAATAATAAGTAAAGAATACTTAAACAAAGATGTTCTAAAAATAAGATTTGAAAAACCAAAAGAATTCCAATACAAACCAGGACAATTCATAAACATAAAATTCGAACAAGAAGGAAGTTTTAGAATGAGAGCATACTCAATATTAAATACGCCTTCAGAAGAAACACTAGATATTTGTCTAAAAATAATACCGAACGGATTAGCATCAGAATCATTCAAAGAAGCAAAAGAAAATGATAAGTACACAATTATAGGACCTTTCGGTTATTTCCAATTAAATGAAAATGAAAAAGAACATGTTTTCATAAGTACAGGCACAGGAGTCGTCCCCTTCATAAATATTATAAAAGAATTTGTTAAAAAAGACTATAAAATGACATTAATAGCAGGGTATAAGAAACAAGAAAACATAATATGCCACGAAGAACTAAAAAAGATAGAACAAGAAAATAAAAATTTCGTGTATAAACCAACTATTACAAGAGAGGAATGGGGTGGATTAAAAGGAAGAGTTCAAAAACACTTACCTGAGAATTTATCAAAAAAAATGTTCTACATATGCGGATTAAAAGAATTCGTTATAGAAACAAAAGAATCACTCCTGGAAAAAGGAGTAAATGAAAAATATATAAAAGTAGAAAGATATAATTAAAAAAATGAACAAAATAACAACAATAACAATAATAATTCTTTCTCTAAGTTTAATAAGTTGTGCAACAAACACTTACGAAGAAAATGAACAAAAAGAGACTCCTGAAAAAATGTTAAGCTTCTATAACATAAGAATGTCACCAGACATTGTTTTAGAAGCCAACAAAAAAATTATCACGTATGGACACTTAAAAATACAAGCAACAGGTTTAACTATCCTTTGATATTATCTGATAAAAAATTAGTATACACGGACTTTGAAGGCAGAATAGGTATTCTAGATAACGAGTCAAATAAACTCTGGGAAGAAAGATTGGGAGCACATCATGATGCAGACATAAAAGAAGGAAATTTAATAACTTTCATAACAAATACTAACTACTCCAAAGTATTGCAAAGAAACATAAGTGATGAATTGATAACTACTTTAAACATTAGCAATGGAGAAATAATAAATCAATTCTCTTTAGAAAAAGCCATCAATAAAAAATACAATTTAACTAAAAAAGTAGAAGAAGAACACCAAACACAACTCGGAAGATTTTATTCAACCCCTACTACACACAACATATTTCACGCAAACAGCATTAAAACGTTAAGAAAAGACTATAACGAAATATTCACAAAAGGAAGAGTATTAATCAGCATAAGAAATATAAATTCTATAGCCCTTTTAGATTTAGAAGAAGAAACAGTTGTGTGGATGTGGGGTTCAGAAGTTTTAGATTATCCCCATCACCCAACACCAACAAAAGAAGGGAATATCTTAATTTATGATAATGGTTTGATAAATAGAGATTATACAAGAATAATAGAAGTAGACCCTATCTCAGAAGAGATAGTTTGGAGCTTTAATTTTGATGGAGAAGTTGAATTTCATTCTAACATTATGGGATCAGTTCAAGAGCTACCTAACAACAACATACTCATATTAGAATCAATAACTGGAAGAGTTATAGAAGTTGATAGAAAAGGGAATATATTATATGAAAAAAAATACGAAGAGCCAATAAGTATATACAGATGTGAAAAATTCACAAGAGAATGTATCGAAGGAGTTTTTAGCAGTAAATACGAAAGCAATAGAGATTGCAAATAAAACGTTTCAATAACAAGATAAAAACACCTTAAAACATCTAAGTTCTGATATGAAATAACAATCTTTATAATAAATTAAAGAATATAAGAGTACCAAGATGAAACTAGCAATATTAACTAATTTCTTAGATAACATAGGAGGTGCTGAGAAACTAACATTAGCACTAGCTAAAGAACTCAAAGCAGACATATACACCACCAATATAAACAAAGAAAACATAAAAAAAATGGGTTTTAAAACCAGTAATATATACAGCATAGGAAAAGTTCCTAAAAATCCTCCTTTAAGACAAGAATTTACTAAACACTTATTCAAAAAGCTAGATCTGAAAAAAAAATACGATGCTTACCTAATAACAGGCGATTGGGCACCCGGAGCTGCTTTAAAAAACAAACCTTGTGTATGGTATACACACTCTGCCTTAAACGAGTTGTGGGACTTCTATAAATTAAGCAGAAAAGAAATAGTTCCTTGGTATGGTCGTTATGCATACGATTTATGGACATTTTACAACCGAAGAGCTATCCTGAAATATACTAAGAATATAAAAAAGATACTCGCTAACTCAGAAAATACAAAAAATAAAACTAAAAAGTATTTGAAAAGAGAAGCAAAAGTCATACACCCGCCTGTAGACACAAAAAGAA
>SKFY01000063.1 GCA_007117755.1 Candidatus Woesearchaeota archaeon
TTGTTTATGTATGTTTGGTTTTCTTGTGTGGTTGTGTTGAAGGTTTGTATGGGTTTGTAGTCTTGGTTTTGGTTTATTTTTGTTTTGATTGCTTCTGGTATTTCGAAGTGGTTTTTTGTGATGTCTAGTATGTTGTTTGTGTGTAGGTGTGTGTCTTTGATGGTTGTGTTGAAGGAGTCTATTGGTTTGAAATCATAAATCTTAAATGAACTTCCTATACTGCTAGAACCCACGGAAGGAACGTTAAAAGAGGTGTTCATGCTGGCGGATGAACTACGTATAGGATTGTTTATAGAGGGGTTTATGGCGTCTAGTATATTGTTCGTGTTCAAATGAGTATCCCTGACAGACATACTAGGAGGATCCGCAGGCTTAAAATCATAACCATTAAATGAACTTCCTATACTGCTAGAACCCACGGAAGGCCTGTTGAAAGAGGGGTTTATGGTGTCTATTATGTTGTTTGTGTGTAGGTGTGTGTCTTTGATGGTTGTGTTGAAGGAGTCTATTGGTTTGAACTCGTAGCCTTTAAATGAACTTCCTATACTGCTAGAACCCACGGAAGGCCTGTTAAAAGAGGTGTTCATACTGCTAGATCCTACTGAAGGAGTGGGAAATCTATCATTCAAATGATCAAGCACGTTGTTAACTCTTAAACCTTGATTCACAACGGAACCGTAGCCCATACTAGGTCCTGAAATACTTGAGCCTAAGCTAGGCCCCATATTCATACTTATACTTGGTGCATTTACATTTGTATTCATACTTCCTGTCATTTTAAAACCTCCTCGTTCTAGTTTGATATTAATCCTTCTGCTTTTTCATAGTAATTTATACAATCTGAAAAGTTCTTTGCTTCAGATTTTTTTTGATAAGCTTTTATTTCATTTAATAACTCTTCAACTTTGTTAGAAGGATTGTTAATTATTGTTTGAAAAGTTAGGGGGTATTCTCCTTTTTCGTATCTTGAGGCTGCAGCGTCGTAACTTAGACAATAGCTTAGTTGATTCAGTGCGTATTCTAAATTAGTGTTTTTTACAAGTTCTTGTTGGTTTTTTAAAACAGATTTTTTTATGTTATTCACGGATTCGTTATTGGAAACTTTGTCTAATAACAAGTCGTACTTTGTTTGTATTAACAACATATTGGTTTGTATAAGGCTTTCTATACTTCTTTTTTTAAGATAATCTAGTGCTTGAAAAGAGGGCTTATTATTTGATAAATAATATTCTGCTTTTTCTTTTAAGCTATTGTCGCCTTTAACAGTATAGCCTGACAGTATTGGATCTGTATAGTCTATATCCCAGTTGCTTAATTTTAGGAAGAAATCTTGTATGTCTGTTTGGTTAATATCTATTAATTTGTCTTTTCCGAAAATAAATGTTTTTTTAGAAGGTTTTTTTTTGTATATTATGAATAAGTCTATGTCTTTATAATCGGTTTTTTTTGTTGAAGAGCCGTAGTGTATGGTGGATATGGGTTCTGATTCTTCTAATTCTTTTTTAAATGAATCTTCGTTAATTATGTTTTGTATTAAAAATTCTAATTCTTTATTATCCATACTTTTTTTATTAGGATAATTTTTTTAAAAAGCGTTACTCCAAAAAATCCGTAATAATTACGAAAATAAAAACATTAATTCGGAAAATTTACGAGAATAGGATTTTATTAGAGGAAGAATAAAAAAAATTTAGTTAATCCCGAATTACCTACTAGCATCTGCTTGTCTTTCCAATTCTAATTTCTTAGAAAGAGACGTGCTTGAACTATTCATGCTATAAGCATTAATTATTTCTTCAGCTAAGGCTTGCTCCATTGTTTTTCTCTTGTTAAAAGACTTCTGCCTAGCTCCCTGAGTCATAAGCTTTAAAACAATATCAACACGCCTTTGAGGAGCACACTCTACGGCTTTAGGATACCTGGCTCCTCCGTATTCTATTGTCACTATTTCTTCTCTTGGTGCAGAGTTCTCTATAGCTTTAACCAAAACACTTATAGGATTTTGTTTCGTTTTTTCTTCTACTATGTCTAATGTTTGTTCTACTAAGTCGTATGCTTTTTGAGATTTTCCTGTGTTATGTCCACTACTAATAAAGTGTTTTTTAGATTTGTGGCCAGTTACCATTATCCTGTTTATTAATCTTTCAACGATGAATATTTTGGATTTGTGAAATCTGTTTCCTGCGTATCTAGCTCCTGTCTTAGGAACTATTGTTGGTTGCAAGCCTATGTAGGCTTTTAATCCAGGATCTGTGACTTCTATATTATCCGTATCCCATTTATTAAATGCTAAAACTTTTACCATATTAAGACTTAGGATAAAGACTTGCTTTATAAAAATTATGGTTTTTTCTTTGTTGAATAATTCTTCTAAACACCCAAACCAAAAAAGTTTTTTTTTTACTCCTCAGTAGTTTTAAATAGTAAATTTTTTAAATAAAGATTTAGTTCTTTATATTTATATGGATTGGAAAAAATCTTTCAGTGGATTAGAAACAGTAACTTTTTCTGCAGACACTTCTCAAATACTTAAGATAAATAATGAAAATGCGGGTGTGTGGAGTGTTGAATTCTTATTCAAAAACAAAGACTTTGCTAATGATCATAAAAACAAATTCGGTTTTAATTTTCCAAAAAGAATATTTAACACAAACAAAGGTTATGAATTAAAAAGAGCCAGGCAATTCTTCAACCCAGAACAATCTGATTACAAAAATTTTAATTTAGATGTCAGTTATGACTTTTCTTCAGAATCACCTTCTCTAAATTCTACTTTACCTCGAAATCTAGACTTTGATGATCCTAAAATAGTACCTGCTCTAGGTCCTTTACCTCAAGAATTAATTTTTAAAACTACGTATAATTTAATAAAAGCAGGAGAAGATTTAAAAAATCATCATAAGGAATTGAGCGGATCTTTAAAAAATCCTTTATCTCAACTAAATGATTTTTTAATAAGCCAACAAAGATATTTGTTAGAAAATATTGTGTCTGGTGAAAATCATGCTTCTTATAATTCTCGAACTGGTTGGGAATTAGACAAAAAA
>SKFY01000010.1 GCA_007117755.1 Candidatus Woesearchaeota archaeon
AAATAGAAGGATAATAAAAAGGCCCTGTGTAATGAGAAGGCCCGAATACATTAGATATTATCACACGAATAAAACTTACAATCACCACTAAATTAGCCAAAACCAAACCAAAACCAATCAATCCAAAGAAAAAATATAACTTATCAGAGTTTTTCATAACAAAAATAATTATTAAACGTATTTATAAATATTATCTAATTAAAACAAGTTTTTAGCTTAATTCGTTTATCAGTTTCTCACATTTATTTATTACATCTTTAGCTATTAAAAACTCCATTTTATTTCCATAATAAGTTAAAGAATTTCTTTTGTATCTCAAATCTTCAAATTGTAGGAATAAATCGTTTCTTTTCATAAAATCTCTTAAAAAATATCCTAAACACACATGATTCAAAATATTAAATCCTTCTTTAAAAGCAGTTGATTGTATTACTTCTATTAACGAAGTGTAATAATCTTCAAAGATAAAATTACAATTTATTTTTGTAACTTTATCAAATAAGTTCATTCTTTCCTTAGCAACTCCTAATAAAGATTTTGCTCTTTCCAGATCAGGAGTTATTTTTCTTGCCTTATTGTTTAAGCAATCGTCCCAGTTAGTTTCTTTCAATTAAAAAACCTCGATTTGATTATTCAACGTTATTCCGTTCAATATATTATTTACGAGGTGTTTGTTTTTTATTTGTTTTATGCTCTTATTTCCGAAAATCTGGATGTTTCTAGATAATTTATCTTCATACTTTTTCAAATTAAGCTTCTTTTCTGAAAGGGTTTCTATGTATATGTCTACGTCACTAGATTCAACATCTTCCCCTCTTGAATAAGAGCCGAATACTATAATAACAGGGTTGCTTAATTCCTTTTTTAAATACTCAACAATACCTGAGTCATAAATTAATTTTAGATTGAATAATTTTTTTTCTAAAAAATATTTTTTATCTCTATTACTTGTGTAAAAAGTTACGTTACCAATAACTTCTTTTCTCAAAATATCTTCTTGTTCAAGCTCTTTACAATACCTAATTACAGAAGGTAACGGTATATTTAAGGTTCTCTCTAGTTGTCTAACACGCATCTTCGCGCTTGGATTTGTAAAGAAATACTCTTTAACAACTAATTTGATACTTTTTCTTATCATATGATAACTAATAATATCAATTTCTATTTAAATATTTGGAAAAACTCTTAACTGTTAATTTACCTTCCAGTAAACACCCTTTGAACACCAACCATCTTGATTTTTTAATTCAAAAATTTGTTTTTCTACATCCCTATTTCTTTTTTACGAAATATTTATATTCTTCAAATTATAGTTTGTGTTTTATGGATGATTTATCGTATAAAAAAAGGAATTCTTTGATTATTGATATTATCTCTTATATAGTTATTTTCTTTTCGTTCTATGTTTTATTCTTAAATATTCTTCCTTATGAATACGTAAGGGGTCCAGGTTTTACTCAAGTGATATCTTACGAGTATATTGATCCGTTTGCAGGAGGTTTGCTTATACTTCTTTTATTTAGATTTATAACTTTATATCTATTCAGCTCTAGTTTTGGAATGAAATTGAAAGGTATAAAATTTGATAAAGAAAAATTTTCACTTATAAAATACGATGTAGGTGCTTACCTTGTTATGATAGCTACAATTATTCTTTCAATAAGGCTAAACACAGGGCCTCAATGTTGCGGATTGTTTAGTGGAACTGAAACGTTAATTTTCTCTGGTTTAATGATTATGCTTGCAGTAGGTATTATTTTTTGGGCACTACTCTTTGAAAAAAGAAGAAAAGCTGTACAAATTATATTAAGATAATAGTTTTTGATTTAGACTCAATAAAATATTTCAATTAAAAAACCTCGATTTGATTATTCAACTTCTTTGGCAAGTTCTTTTGACTTCATATTCGTTTTTCCAAAAATAAAAGGAACTAAAAACGATATTACGGCTGCCAACACACTAAATTCAGTGTATACAAAACTTCCAGTAATTAAAGATGCTATTACGTTCTGAACTACAGTAAACCCAATTAAAGCATATATACCAACAGAATACGGATTCATCTTATTAACCTTTAAATAAACTCTTTTCAAAGTCCAATACAAGATTAAAGGATATAAAATAAGTGTTACCACATCAATTGTCAACCAAGCCAAAAAAAAGGTAACTATCTCTTCTAAACTAGAAAAGAATATTCTGTAAATAAGATTATCAATTAAAAAACCCAGAATGCCCATGGTTATACCTGCTAACAAACCATACTTAAAAAATTCTATTTCATCCTTTTCATTAGGTTTTAAATCCATAATAATTTCTTAACTTGCTTTTATATAAATATTTCTAAATATTCCATAAAAAATACAATGGTTAAACACATCCATGCAAGCTCCGCTGTTCAATTATTTCTTTAAAAAATACTTTATCTCTTCTATGGAAGGTTTTAGTTTAGAAGTTCCATGTTCAACTATCTGATTTATGTAACTATTAACATTATGTTCAGAATTATTAAAAAAATGGTTAATATTATCCTTATGTATCAATATTCTTGAACCATTATTATCTAAAGAAGGTAATTCCCTAACAACCGTAGGTGTATTACCAACAAAACTTTCATAAAAATCAATTCCTTCAAATTTACCGTTTAAAGAACAAACATAAACACTACCTTTTTTACCAACAACATTACCTAAATAAGTACTGTTAATTAAACCTTTAGAACTAGCTAATAAGTAAGAAAAATAAAAAATGTTATTCTCCTCAAAAAAACGAGCCAAATCCTTATTTAATAACGCATCAGAAGAAAACTCATCATCATTAAAAGAAGGATCTTCATAACCTTTCTTAACTAAATTAACTATCTTCTCCGCTAATTCAAAAGCTTCAGACGACATAATAAGGGTAAGTAAACAAAATATAAATAATTTCTTGAAAGAATTATTAACTAAATAGTAGATAAACGAAGAAAGTTGTTTAAACCATATAGTTATTCTTTTACAAATGGATGAATTAAGCGACTTTGTAAAAGCTATCTTTATTA
>SKFY01000094.1 GCA_007117755.1 Candidatus Woesearchaeota archaeon
AAAGGTATAATAAAACAACTTAATCATTTAATGAAGGAAACTAATGATTTGGATATTGTTTACTTAGAAGATTACGGGATGGATTTAGCAAAGTTAATGGTTGCTGGTGTTGATTTGTGGCTTAACACTCCTTTAAGACCTAACGAAGCTTCAGGGACTAGCGGTATGAAAGCCGCTCATAACGGAGTTCCTAGTTTTTCTATATTAGATGGTTGGTGGCTTGAAGGTTGGTTAGAAGGAAAAACTGGTTGGGCTATAGGCGAGCATTATAATGAAGGAGACCAACAAAACGAAGTAGATAGCAAGAGTATTTATGAAAAACTACCTAAGATAATGGACGTTTACTATAAAGATAAAAAAAGATGGGCTGATATCATGAAACATTGTATTGCGACAAACGCTGCTTATTTTAATACGCACAGAATGGTAAAGGAATACGTCTCAAAAGGTTATTTTAAATAATAAAGTCCTTTTTGTTAAAATAAACTATAAAATGTTAGATAAGATAAAATTGATTAATGATAAACTAGAGAAAAGATTTGGTAAAGAAGATTCGTTCAGAATAATGACAAGACTTTTAGAAGAATGCGGAGAATTAGCCCAACAAATAAATCATTTTGAAAATTCTGGTATGAAAAAAGAAAAAATGGGCGAACCAAGCAAAGAAAAACTCGCAAAAGAACTTCAAGATGTAATTAGATGTATAATGCAAATATCAAAACATTACAATTTAGAAGATAAACTTGAAGAATCAATAGATAAATCATTAAAAGAGCTTAGCTAGTTAGAAATTATTGTTGTGGTTAATTTTTAATTAAAGGACTACAAAAAAAATTAATTAAAAAAACGTGGTCACCTAATAATTATTTTAGTTTCGCTCTTAAATTTTGAAAGTAAAATTAAAAAACAAGTGTTTTTTGAAAAAATTTAAATATATGGTTTAAAACCATAATATTATGGTTAAAAATGAAAAAGTTAGTGTTTTGAAACTCTTAATAGAAAATAAAGAAACAAAACTAACAATAAGAGAAATATCCATCAAACGAAAAATAAATTATAAATCCGCATACGAAGCAATTAAAAAATTAGAAAAAGAAGGAAATATAAAAATAGAAAAGAAAGGCAACACAAGTCTTTGTAGCTTCACAAACAAATTAACCAATACAACATATGTGGTTGAAAAAGAAAGGTTGAAAGAAACTCTTGAAGATAAAGACATAAAAATAATACATAACGAATTATACAAAATAAACAAACAATTCATAACGCTACTATTTGGCTCAAGAGCAAAAAAGAAACAAACAAAAAAATCAGATATAGACCTCTTGATAATTTCAGAAACCCCAGAAGAAATAGAAGAAAAAATAAGCTGGATACCTAAAAACCTACACGTCACAAGCATAAACTATGAAGACTTTATAGAAATGTTACAAACAAAAAAGTTTAACGTGGTAAACGAAGCAATAAAAAACAACATAATATTAACAGGAATGGAAGATTATTATAGGTTAATTGAAAATGCTAAAAGATAGGATAAAAGAAGCTGAACTAAATGTTAAAAATTACTTAGAAGAAGGATTGTTAAAAAAAGTAGAACCTAAAAAAGAAATTATAAACGTTCTAATTAATAACGCAGAAGAAAGCTTAGAAGAATTAAAAACAATAAAAAGCTCTCTGTGGAGAATAGTGATAGCTTATTACTCTATGTTCTACATTGCAAACGCAGTTCTTCTTAAAAATGGCTATAAAATAGGAGATAAAATAAGTCATAAAGTCACAGCAGATTCTTTAATAGTATTTATAAGAAATAAGTTAAAAGATGAATTGTTAAGCTCATACGAAGAAGCAAAAGGAGAAGCACTTGAAGGAATAAAAGCCGACGAGATTATAAAAGCATTTGATTACGAAAGAAAGAAAAGAAGTTTCTTCCAATACACCACAACTGAAAAAGCAAAAGAAAATAAAGCCAAAACCTCAGAAAAAAGAGCAAAAGAATTTATGTTCGAAATGAAAAAACTACTATGATTAAATTAATAAAATGGCAAAAGTAATTTCTATACAACCAAAATATGTAAAGCAAATATTTGAAGGAACGAAGAAGGTCGAGTATAGAAGAGCTAATGTAAAAACAGGAAAAGGTGAAAAATATTTTGTATACACCACCAGACCTGTAAAAAAAGTAGAAGGATACTTCATACTAAAGAAAAAAATAAGAAAAGACATAGAAACATTATGGCAAGAAACAAAACACCTCACTCTAGGTAGTAAAGAAAGCTTTCAAAATTATTTCAAAGGAAAAAAAGAAGGAACAGCACTAATAATAGAAAAAGCGGTAAAATTCAAAAACTCGAAAGAACTAAAAGAATTCAACGTGAAAAAAGCGCCGCAATTATACGCGAACACTAACAAGAACCTCAATTTTTTAAAATAATAAAAAAACTTATTTTAATTTAATATGCAGCTCATTTAATTGCTCTTCATCAACAATACTAGGACTTTCATCCATAGGACATTGGGCATTCTTATTTTTAGGGAAAGACATTACCCCTCTAATATCATCTAAACCGCTTAGTAAAGCACAAACCCTATCAAAACCAAAAGCTATACCACCATGAGGAGGAGCTCCATATTCAAAGGCATCAAGTAAGAAACCAAAGCGTTCTCGGGCTTTTTGTTCAGGAAAGCCTATTATCTTCATTATTTGTTTTTGTATATCTATCCTATGATTTCTTATTGAACCACCAGCTATTTCAAAACCATTCAAGACTAAATCATACTGTTTTGAAAGCACTTCTTCAGGATTAGTTTCTAAATATTTCAAGTATTTTTCTTGAGGCATAGTAAACATGTGATGAGAGGGAGTTAATTTACCTTCACTAGTGGTCTCGAATAAAGGAAAATCTACTATCCAAGCAAATTCATAAACTCCTTTTTTTATTAAACCAAGATCGTGACCTAGTTTTAGTCTTAAACTACTAATCGCATTATGAACTATTTTTTCTTCGTCAGCTACAAAAAAAATGGTTGAGTTAATTT
>SKFY01000005.1 GCA_007117755.1 Candidatus Woesearchaeota archaeon
CATCAACAGAATAAGCACCAACCAAATAATCTTCAGGAAGAGATTTAATAAATTTAATATGATTACACACCACATCAAGTTTATCAAGCTTGAAACAATCATATAATAAAGAATTTTTACCTATAGAAATTCCGTGATTTATATGTCTGTGGGATTGAAATCCTTCTTCAGAAAGATTAAGACCTATTTCACCTCCAAGAACTTCAACAACAGTTTCAGCACCCCTACATATAGAAAATATAAGTATGTTTTTATTTAATGCATCCGAAATTAATTTTTTCTCAAAACCATATCTTTCTGGATTTGTAAAAGCCAAAGGTAAATCCACATATTTTTCATTATCAATAAAATGAATACCCCCTCCAATTAACAAAATAATAGAAATATCACTCAAGTCATAACCCTCATAGGATGAAATAATAGGAACAATACTCAACCCTTCAAACAATTTTAAATAAGATTCATTCAACTCATAATATACCCCCTCTTTCTTTTCAACATAATCAGGTATTATCAATGCTTTTTTCATTCTGTCCGACCCACTTTATAATTTCCTTATTTTGAAGATAGTAAAAACCTTCTAAACCAGGTAAAAAATTAACCTCTAAACAATAAATATTTTTTCTTTCTTTATCAAAACAAACATCAATACCTAAATCCCTACTTTTAAATTGTTTGAGTATATAGTTTCCTACTGAATTTAAATAATTTAATTGATAATCAGTAAATACTTTTTCCAAACCCCGCCCCGACACTTCCTCAGCCCCAAGAGCAACGTTAGTTACCTCTAAATCCCCTATTCTCATAATAGTTGTATCTAACTCGCCAAATGCGACTTGTTGTCTAATATCATAGTGCTTTCCTGCAATTGTATCAATATTTATCCTCTCTTGAACCACAGAACCCATAGACTTTAAGAAATCTAATATTTTCAGTATTTCTTTTTCATCATTCAACACATAAAACTTCTTATCATGACAAAATTCCGAACCTTTTCTTGAAATAGTAGTACCCAAATTACCCTCCTTAAGGATTGCTATACCCTTACCCAAGGATCCCGAATGTAGCTTTACAAAATACTCTTCCCTCGTGTTCAAATGTTTTTTCCAAAGCTCTTCTGAGTCATTTAAAACACCACAGTATTTTGGTCCAGGAATTTTTTTTTCAACAAAAAATTCATACATTACTTGTTTATCTCTTCCAATAAATATTTCTTGAGGAAGATTCATATAATCAACCTCCCCAATAGAATTACCTATGAGTTCTTCTAAAGATAAAAGGTATTTTTTAAAACCATCCGTGGTTTTGGGTTGATTAGCAAAAAAATTATTTCCAGTATTAACTTTAAAACCTCCGTCGCATCCCCCCATTTCATGAAACAAATCTATTGTTCTTCGTGATTTCCACGGAGAAAAAATCTTAACTTTAGCTTTGGTTAAATTAGGGATTTTAAATTTGCTAGTGCCAAATCTTTCATGATTTAGGTTTATAAAATTAATACCTAATTCTTGACAAACATCCATATAATTAATAAAACGAAAATCAGTGTTTGAACCTATCAATAATAAATCTTCCTTCATTTTAATAACCAATGAGGTTCTTTCCACAACTCAATCTTTTGTCCCATGCCTTTCTCACAAGATTTTTCATATAAAGCTATAGCAAGGACTAGATCCATTTCAGCAATTCCCACAGTATCAAAATGTATATTTTCTCCTTGGTTAGTTCTTCCAGGCTTATCACCAACTATTATTTCTCCTATGTTTGCATGTATATCATTATTTTGTATAAGATTTTTATTGTAAGCAAAAGGCAGAGGGTGTGCATTTCTTTTCTTGATAAGATCCCAATCATCACAAATTATTTTACCATTTTTAGCAACATCAACAATCACTTCTTCAGATATACCCCACCCCCCTATATGTATATGAGTATACCCCTTTTTAACACTTTCAAGTCTTATTTTAGAATCATTATTTTTTGTCGTAGCGGAAACAGTAACATCCGAATTATTTACCAAATCACCTATACTATACACCACATTTATCTCTTTGTTAGATCTCCTACCCATATCCCGAGCAAAAGAATGAGCATTTTCAGGATTTCTCGAATATAAAAAAACATCTTGTATTCTTTCAGGAAAAGTTTGCATTATAGATATATAAGCACTTTTAGCCATAACTCCAGACCCTATTATTCCTAAATTATTTCTTTCATTTGCTAAATATTTTAAACCAATCCCTGCATAAGGACCAGTTCTTACAGCAGATATTAACGTTCCATCCATAACACACAAAGGTTTTCCACTACGTTTATCATTTAAAGTAATAATCGCAATAGAACGAGGTAAATTCATGTCTTTATTAGTTAAGTTTGATCCAAGCCATTTATTGGCTGCATAATTTCCATCTATAGCTGCTAAAGAATTAACTTTCCAATCAGTAATAGGATCTAGTTCCAAAGCAATCTTATCAGAAAGACTTTTTTTACTCGCATGCCAAACAAGCGCTTTTTCAACCTCTTTTAAAGAAGAGTTATAATCCATAAGACCGGCAGAAATTAAATCTTCTTGATTTAAGTATAGCAACTCATATTTACCAACCATTTGTGTTTCTCCTTTTAAGTACTGAAAAAATACTTTAGTTGAAAGATATTTAAACAAGTATTTAAATCTTTATTTACTAAAAAATATAAATAAAAACTATATAATAAAGCTTAAAAAGCTTATTTCAGGCTTATTTTTTATTTTTAAAGACGTTTTACTATTTTTTTCTTTTATTATTTCATGGGTTGTGAATCTTTACTTTTTGAGAATTATTTTTAAATAAAAGGTGTTTTCCAAAAGAGTTATGAAAGTACTTGTATTCGTAGATTACCACGATCAAAAAGAATATTACAAAAGCCTCTCAAAGAAAGCCGAATACGCGGATTTGATACTCGGAGCGGGAGATTATAGTATGTTCGGAAATAATCTAAGGAAAATAATGAAAGATTTTGATAATT
Source organism: Candidatus Woesearchaeota archaeon (assembly GCA_007117755.1). Taxonomy (GTDB): domain Archaea; phylum Nanobdellota; class Nanobdellia; order Woesearchaeales; family 21-14-0-10-32-9; genus SKIS01. The sequence goes on from SKFY01000005.1 coordinate 3,004, forward strand.
TTGGAAAACCTTGTTTATTCATACATGGAAACCATGAAAGCGAGGAAGAAATGATTGAATCAACCAAAGGTTTGAAAAATATTAAGTGGATACATAAAGAAATTGTGAAAAAAGGAGATTATAAAATCCTGGGTTATGGAGGAGGAGGTTTTGAAAGACGTAATGAGGAGTTCGAGGCTTTTGTGAAGAAAGAAAAAGTTGATGATAAAACCATTCTTTTAGTACATGGCCCGCCTTATGAAACAATTCAAGACACAGTATACCCAGGTATGCACAGCGGAAATATTTCTTACAAAGAGTTTATTAGAGAAAAACAGCCAGGATTGGTGATTTGCGGCCACATACACGAAACCGCAGGGTTAAGTCAGACCATAGGAAAAACAATAATTTTAAACCCAGGACCAGAAGGAGTGTTATTAGATTTATGATATTCAAGAAAAAGAAAGTGATATTAGACACTAATTTTTTATTAGTGCCAGGAGAGCTAGGAATAGACATATTCTCTGAGATAGAAAGATTAATTCAGGAAAGACACGAAATTGTTGTGTTTGAAAATACTTTAGAAGAATTAGAAACCTTAATAGACAGAGACAAGTCTAAACATTCTTTCAACGCTAAATTAGGATTTATAATGGCAAAACAAAAAAACTTAAAAACAATTAAGGGTTTCTCAGGACACGTAGACGATATAATTCTGGACTATACAAAAAGCAAACCAGAAAATTTTATAGTAGCTACACAAGATAAAGATTTAAAAAGAAGACTTAAAAAAAATCATGTTAAAACTATAGGAGTAAGACAAAAGAAATATTTAATTTTGGGGTGAATCAGAAATTGTTTTATAAAGCAAAAGTTAGGGACTATGTAAGGATACCACCTAGTAAGTTCGGAGAAGACCTGGATTTAGCAATGGTTGAAGAAATAAAGAAGAAGTACGAAGGACACATTTCTAAAGACTTAGGTACAGTCATAGATGTTTCAGAGATTAGCGATATAAAAGAAGGTGTTATAATACCTGGTGACGGCGCAAGCTTTTATGAAGCTGAATTCACTTTATTAACTTTCATACCAGAGCCCAGAGAAGTTATTATGGGAACAATTAAAGACATGGCTGATTTCGGAGCTTTTATAACCATGGGCCCATCAGAAGGCATGATACATATTAGTCAAACAATGAATGATTTCGTAAGTTTCAGTAAAGAAAAATCATTATTAGGAAAAGACACTAAGAAAACACTTAATATAGGAGATAAGTGCAGAGCAAGAATAGTCAGTGTTTCTTATAAAGATTTGACCAATCCTAAGATAGGTCTTACCATGAGACAAGAAGGCCTAGGAAAGGACGAATGGATAGAAAATGATTTAAAACAAGAAAAAAAGCAAGAGGCTAAATAAAAATGGGTGTTAAAAGAGAAGTTTGTAAGAAAACTAAGAAATTCATGGACGATCCTAATTTTAAAAACCATAAAGCAGATCAAGGAACAACTAATACTTGGCAAGGCAGGATTTACGTGTTAAATACTAAAAAGTCAGAAATAGGTTCTAAGATGGGATTAGAAGAGGAAGGAGAATACGCAATTAAAGTAAGATAAAAATGGAAATAAAAAAAATAAGTGAAGAACAGTCAGTACTACCTAGAAAAGATTATGTTTTTACAGTGAGTTATCAACAAAAAACACCTTCTAGACAGGAATTAAAGAATATATTGGTTAATGAGTTAAAATCAAAACCAGAATTAGTAATTGTTAAAAACATAGATAATCATTACGGTAGTAAAACATCTAAAGTAATAGTTCACGTATATGAAAAGGAAAAAGATTTACAAGTAATAGAGGAAGAATATTTAGTTAAGAAAAATCAACCACCTAAGAAAGAAGAAAAAGAAGGAGATACAGCAGAATGAGTGAAAAGAAGAAATATCAAATGTGGAAGCTTTACGAAGTTAAAGACGGTAAATTAGTAAGAAAAAATAAATTTAGTCCTAAAGCAGGCGAAGGTTACTTTTTAGCAGAACACGAAAATAGAAGAACATGTGGAAAAACAAACTACATGGAAAAAAAGTAAGATTTATAACTATTAAGTAACACCCTTTTTCTTTATGAATATTTATACTAAGTCCGGAGATAAAGGCTATACTACCCGGTACGACGGTGCCAAAGTAATGAAAAATGATTTTTCTATATTATTAGTAGGTAAATTAGATAATTTAATGGCCAGTTTAGACTCAGCACACATCACAGTCAAGAATAAGAAAATAAAGAACATAATAGACAATATACAGTCTAAACTATGGCAGACAGCAGGGGAAATAAGCCTTGGAAAACCAGGAAAAAAGATAACAAAAGAAATACAAAAAAAAGACATAATACAATTAGAAAAAGACATAGATGAATATTCTTTAAACCTGACTTATTTCGTAAGATTCAGAACAGAAGCCAGCACCAGACTTAATGAAGCTCGTGTCAGGTGTAGAGAATTAGAGGTTCCACTAACAAAATATCTTAAAGAAAATAAAATAAGACCAGAAGTATACCAATACATAAATCGTTTAAGCGACTTACTATACGTTCTAGCGTGTCATCAATCAAAAAAAGAATTAAAACCTAATAATTAAAAAAAAAGTACTTGTTTTTTGCGCGGTTTTTTTTATTTAAATTCTTTATTATAAAGCTCAATGCCTTTTAAAATAGCTTTCTTAGCAAAAGAAACATCCTTAAATTCACCCACAACGACTTTCTTACCTTGTAAGTCTTTATAGGTCTGAAAAAAATGCTTAATTTCCTTTAATAAGTGACTAGGCACGTCTTTTAAAGAAGTTATATCTTTTTGCCTGGGATCCTCAGCATAGACAGCTATTAATTTTTCATCAGCCTCACCACCATCCACCATTTCTAACAAGCCAATAGGCCTTATATTAGCAAGAGTACCTGGTTGTAAAGGATAGTTGCTAATTATTAAAACATCTAAAGCATCACCATCATCCCAATGAGTCCTAGGTATAAAACCATAGTCCGCAGGATAATACATAGGACTGTAAAGAATCCTGTCCATCTTAATTAAGCCACTTTCTTTGTCAACTTCATACTTAACAGTACTACCTTTAGAAACTTCAATAACAGCAGTTACTTCCTCAGGAGCCTTATCCCCTATATTTATATCATGTAATAAATTTACCATTTTAAGAAGAATAAGTATTATGATTATTATTTAAATATTACTAAGTTAAAAAAATAAAAAAAAAAGAAATGCCTTCACACACTTAATTGGGGGTTGAGTGGAAGTGAAGGCAAGAATTGAGCCTTATCTAACTATTTCAATACCTAACTCATCAGATAGTTGCTGTTTAGCAGCTTCTGCTTGTTTATGAGTTTTCTTACCGAGTATCCAAGGACTTTTTACACCAGTCACGATTGTCATAACAGTGATTTTTCCTTTCATATCATCTGTTACTCTGGCTCCCCAGATTACGTTAGCATCATCATCCATAGCTTCAGTTACCATTTCACCAACTTTGCTAATTTCATCTAAAGTCATGTCTAATCCGCCGTGAATGTGTATTATAGCGCCTGACGCTCCTTCATAAGAAATGTCTAATAAAGGATTGCTTAAAGCGCCTTTAACAGCTTCTTCTACTCTGTTATTGGTATCGCTTGATCCTAGTCCTACAACTGCTACGTCACCATTAGTCATAATGGTTCTTACGTCAGCATAGTCTAAGTTAACTAGGCTTGGTACCGCGATTGTTTCTACAATTCCTTTAATCATTGTAGCTATTAATTCGTTTGCTACTGCAAATGCTTGTTGTACAGGTAAGTTACCAGCAATCTGTACCAATTTATTGTTGTCGATTACTATGACTGTATCAGATACTTTTCTTAGTTCTTGTAATCCGTATTCTGCTTTATCTACTCTTGCTCTTTCTATTTTGAATGGCATAGTAACAGTTCCTATTACGATTGCTCCGCTGTCTTTAGCTACTTTAGCTACTTCTGGAGCTCCTCCTGTTCCTGTTCCTCCACCCATACCAGCACATACAAATACCATGTCTGCGCCTTTTAGTGATTCTTTAATATTAGCGATTGATTCTTGAGCTGCTTCTGCTCCTCTTTCTGGAAATCCTCCACACCCTAATCCACGTGTAAGATCTTGTCCTATTAAGAATTTTTTATCAGCTTCAATTAAATCTAAATGTTGTTTGTCGGTATTACATGCTATTATCTCGGCTCCTTCTATGCCTTTCATGTATAACCAGTTCGTTGCGTTTCCTCCACCGCCGCCTACTCCTACGACTTTGATGTTGGCTTGTCCTACGTTTACTTCATCTATTTTTTGTTCTTGGCTCATCACGACCCCCTCCAATGTTTTATTTTTTTTGTTACCAGTATAGCGTAATATAGTTCTCACTAATTGTTTATCACTATTAAATTATATCACTGGTTGTTTTTTTTAGAGAAATTATAATTTTTTTGTGTGTTGTATTATAATCCCCTTATAAGCTTAAATCGAGATAGTGATATTTAAATATTGTTGTTTTGTAAATTAGTATTATATAATATATATTTTCAAGAACTATATAGTGTTTCTTTCTTGCCAGGATATAAACCCATGTTAAGAAGTTGCTCATATTGATCAGGAGAAAGTACTAAAAATATTATTGTAAGACCATATTTTTGCTTTATATCAACTACAGACTGTCTTATTTTTTCTTCATCTATATTTTCTCCCAACAATAAAATATTTACTTTGTTTTTTTCTTGTTCTCCGTGTTTTATTATTTTTTTCAAGCCATATAGATCTTTTACAGCCTCTACAAACTCTTCTACAGCTGTGAGTCTGTCTTCCAGCATATGAGAAAATAAAGTAGAATTTTTTTTGTCAATGCTATAAGTTTTTAAGTGTTTGTCTTTGTATTCTATTATTAATTTTAATTCTTTCATGCTCTTGAGAACTCTGTATGTGGACGCTGGAGAAACCTTTACCGTTCTTGATATTTCTCTTAAGTAATATTTGTTATCTGGATTATTAATGAACAGCCTTAATATCTTTATTACTTTTTTATCGAATAAGGTTTCTACTATTTTTTTCTTGTCCATTAAATGTTGTTTATAGTCATGAAATATTTAAGTGTTTCTATTTTGAAACAGTGTTTCATTTTTGAAACAGAGTTTTTTTTAGTAAATATTAAAAATAACAAAAGAAGAAACAAACAAAAATGGAAGTCTGGCTAGAACTCAAACAAAAAAATTACGAACTTAGCAAAGCAGAAGCAAGCATCAAACTAGGAAAAATAACCAAAGAAAAAAAACAATGGATAAAAATCAAAACACAAAAAAAACCCCGAAACCTAGCACTAACAAAAAAAGCATGGAAAAAAATAAACCCGGAAAAAATCAAAACCAAAACCTTCAAATTAGAAAACGACAAAGAAACCATAAAAAAACACGCAGCTAAAATAGAAGAAATACTAAAAGCAAAAGTAGAACTAAAAAAACCAGAGACAACCCTGAAAATAATAGAACACGAAACATACCAACTAATATACACAGAAGATAAAGAAATCAATAATAGGAAACCACACAAAAAACCATATCAAAAACCTAACAGCTTAGATCCACAATTAGCCAGAGCCATGATAAACCTCGCCAACACTAAAGAAATAACAGACCCTTTCTGCGGAACAGGAGGAATAATAATAGAGGCAAGCCTAATGGGAATAAAAGCAAAAGGAATAGATATCGATGAAGAAAGCCTGATAATGGCTGAAAAAAACGCTGAATACTACAAAACAAAAGTAAAACTAGAACACACAGACAGCACTAAAAAGAAATTAAAAACAGACGCCATAGTCACAGACATGCCCTACGGAAAAAATTCTAAAAAAAATCAACAAATACAAGACTTAATAATTAAAACCTTAGCACACAATACAAAAAAAGCAGTCTTGTGCATACCCGAAACAGAACAAGTAAGAATACCCCCTAACTGGAAAGTAATTAAGATTTTCAAAGAATACATACATAAAAGCTTAACAAGAAAAATACTATTATTAGAGGTCAGAAATCCTAGAATAAACAAAAATTAACTGCTTATCATCCTTAATAATATTATTCAAAGCATCAATAACTAAACTAATCCTACTACTAACATAATCAATAACATACCTTTTTAACTCTTCAAAAGAAGGACGATGACTAACCAAATCTATTAATTCATCCAAAGACTTAGAAATCCTATCAAGATTCTCCAATTTATCACGCAAATACTCATCATCATTCAAAGCAATAAAATCACTATTCTGCGTTTTAATACTCATAATAAGATTAGCATCTTCCCTAATAGCTTCAACTTTAGAACTGAGCCTTAACAAAACATTTTCAAGCTCAGCCAACTTAGCATACTTAGCAGTATCATTATCTATCTCAACAGCTTTTTTCAAATCAGAAAGAACAGCCTCTATATCAACTATTAAATCAAAAATTTTTTTAGTTAACTGAGAATCTTTTAATTCTAACTCTAAAATCCTAGGACCTTTTTTTCTAGACCTGAATAAACCCTCAAATATCATTTCGAAACCTCAATAAAATCTCTTATATAACTAACCAAAGATTCATCACCATACTTTTTAAACCTTAATAATTTATCAACATCTTCAAAACCATATTTCATATCTAAATCAATAATAGCTTGCTCAATATCATCAGGAGCCATACCAAAAGAATCCTTATACATATTAGTAATAAAAGAATCGAAATCTTCACTTAAAGAACCATACTCTTTATTTTCTGGTTCGATAAAAGCATCACCTTCACCGATATCTAATAAGAAATCATCAGAGGAATCATCACTGCTTTCAGCTGAAGAATCTTCACTAAGCCCTTCTTGCTCTGAAGAACTAATTGGTTTATCCTCAGATACGACGACGTCTTCCTCAGAATCCTCCACACTCTTAGTTTCTTCCTGATTAAAAGAACTCTCCACAAAATCTTCATACTCAGAAATAGCGGAGTCAATAAAAAGTTCATCAACACCCTCAGAAGACTCTGAGCTTTCTTGTTTAACCTTGTCTTTTTCATAATTATTAATAATTTCCTCATCAGGCTCGACAATATCTTCATCATTTATGTAATAATCCGACTCGACTTCCGCTTCAATCACCATGTCTTCTTCAGATTTCTCGCTTTCATAAAAATTTGAATTATTAACACTTGCATCATACAAAGAATTTTGTAAATCCTCAACTGATTCAACAATAGAATCCGTGTCAACAACAGAATCTTCTTTGTGAAAATCAACACTTGAAACCTGTACGCTTTCTTCATTAAATCCAGAGTCACTATCCGATTCATCAATTGAAGATTTCTTAAAAACAACAACATCATCATCATCTTCCTCGTCGTCATTAACTAACTCTACCTCAGAATCCTTCTTTGAAACTTCTTCAGATCCATCCTCTTTATCAACAACCACCTCGTCTTCCTCATCGTCTTTAAAAGTACTAACGTCTTCAACAGGTTTTTCAAAAGATTCGACTGTTTCCTCAGCCACGACTCTTTCTTCTTTATAACTCTCAACATATAAAATATCTACTTCTTCACCGTTAACACCAAACAAACAATTAATTTCATCAACACCCATAGCTAAACGCTTACATAACCTGGCAGTTTCAGATAAAATAGAATCACTAATTTTTCTTTCATACGCATTCTCTTTTAAATAATATTTAAACAATTCACCACTATTCTCGCCATCAACTAATTTATACTCTTGACTTCCAACAACAGTATTTTCAGGAACCACCTCGTCTTTTGAACAAAAAGAAACATCCTTAGCAACCAAACCAGTAACATCAGGAAGACCTTTGTAAGAACTTAAACTAATCCCTTCATCAGATAAGTTAGCTTCGACACTAGCTAAATAAGGCTTGAAAACTTGAACAATCAAAGAAGAAGTGAATTTACTAATATCTTTAGAATGTCTAAAACGAACTTCTTTATCATGAAAGAGCTTTAAATAACACGTTTTTATACCACTTAAAAAATCCTCAAAACTCTTAAGATTAAGAACAGCCCTCTCAGGAATAGACAAGGCAGATTTATAACTAGGACTTAAAAAAATATTAATCACCGGATTATCAGAACTTAATAAAGAAGACGAAGGAAGAGCAAAGTAAAAATCTTTTAACTCCTCAACAAAATCACTTGGTAAAGGCTTAGAATCCGAAAAACTATTATCAGAACCCACGTATTTATCAAACAACTCACTACTAATAATAAA
>SKFY01000016.1 GCA_007117755.1 Candidatus Woesearchaeota archaeon
GCGGGTAATTTTTTCTCTAGGAATTTAAAAATAAAATCTAAGGATGTAATATTGTTTATTGATGAAGCTCAGCATTTAAAGAGTGATTCTTTAAAAGAATTAAAAAATTACTTAGGTGATTACTTCAGAGCTGTGGTTATTGCCAGTAGTAATCCTAGATTTAAATTGCCTAAGGATTTGCATTCAAGTTTTAAAAATGTTTTAAACATTACAAAATTCACTAGTAAAGATGCTAAAAACATGATTATGGATAGATTGGGTGATGATTATTCTAATATCTTAGATGATAGGGAAATAAAGAATATTCATAAAAAAAGCAGTACTCCTAGAGAATTTTTGTTAAAATGTGATGAATTCGTTAAGAATAAAGATTATTGATTATCACAATATTTATTAAAACTAAAAAATTTATTCTTTAGTAATATGGCTGATGATAATAAAAAGTTGTTAGAGGAGCAGAAAAAAAATTGTCCTTTCTGTAAAATTGTTAGTGGTGAGACTAAGAGTAAGAAAGTTTATGAAGATCAGCACTTGTTTTGTGTTTTGGACATAAAGCCTGGTAATGAAGGTCATATTTTAATAATTCCTAAAAAGCATGTTCCTGTTTCTCCTTTATTAGAAGATGAAGTATTGGCTAATGCTTCTTTAGTGATTAAGAATCTTAGTAATAAATTATTAAAGGCTTTTAAGGTTCAGGGTACTTCTCTTTTCTTAGCTAATGGTGGTGTTGCTGGTCAAATGATGCCTCATTCGGTTTTTCATTTAATTCCTAGGAGTAAAGGTGATAGTGTTAATTTAAATCCTGTTTTTAAAAAATTTGATGTTTCTGAGGAGAGGGAAAAGTTAAAGAAGGTGTTGGGTCAATGAATAAGGATGATATTATAGTTGATGATGAGGATATTACTGTTCTTTGTCCTAGTGAGGCCATTGTTAAGGGTATGATTACTATAATTCCTAATAAGAAATATTTGATAATGGAAGAAGTTGATGATAATTTATTGATTAAAATGTTTCAGGTTGCTAATAAGTTATGTGGTTCTTTATTTGAGGCTTTAAAATGTGAGGGTACTAATATATTAATACAGAATGGTGTTAGTGCTGGTCAGACTTTGCCTTCTTTTTCTATTAATATAATACCTCGTTATTCTAATGATGGGTTGGACTTGTCTTGGGTTGGTAAAAATGCTTCTCCTCAGAGTTTGGAGGAGAATGTTGAGTTAATTCATAATATTGATAAAAGAGAAAAAGAGGAGGCTTTGGAGCTTCAGAAAAAGGAAGAGTTAGAATCTTTGCCTGATGAGGAAGAAGCTGATGATTACTTAACTAAGAGTATGAAGAGGTTGCCTTAGATAAAAAAGTATGTTAGTATTAGTCCGAATAAGAAGCTGGGTATGAATGGTATTCCTTCTATTATAGTCACTTCTTTAATTCCTTTATTCTTTAATAATTTTATTTCTTCTTCTGTAATGCCTGTTTTGCTTATTTTAATGCCTTTACTTTCCAAATCGTCTTTTATCCAGTCGCCTTCTGTTAATTGGTTTATTTTAATTTTCTTAGTACTGCTTATCTTACTAACTACTTGTCCGAATATAAACAAGTAAAAGGATGCTATTGTGATTACTAAAAGCATAAGTATTAGCACGCTGTATTCCAGTCTTAGATTTGCTAAATAGAGGTATATGAGTATTGGCGTGGTTGTTATTAAATAAATTCTTTTAAACCATTTATTTATTGGTTTTTGTGAATGCTCCTTATATTTTCTAATAAACTCTTTTCTATTCTTAAATGCTATATAGATTAAATAGCCTATTCCGTAAAAAGCTCCTGCTATCATGGATAATGCTAAAAACATTATGAACAAAGGTATCTGTGGAAATTCTTGTGGGCTTATACCCATTAATGATCCTATTCCTGCTATCATTTTAACGTCTCCTCCACCCCATTGTCTTAGGAAGAACATTACGCTTCCTATTAAGAATCCAGCTACTAAGCCTATAGCGCTGCTGATTATGAAACTAAAACTGTGATGTATAAGGCTGAATGTTGTTGCTATAATAAGTCCTAGTATCATCATTGAATAATTAATTAGGTCTGGTACTTCTCTGGTTTTTAAATCTGTATAGCTACCTAGTATCGCTCCTGTAAACATGATTATTTCTCTTATTGGTATTATCATCTTAGTTCTTCCAGTTCTTTATGTATAAATTTTTTAATAGAATTTAAATGGTTTTCTTTTTCTTTTTCATATTTTTCTTTATTATAAGCGTGTTTTCTTGTTATTTGTGCTATGTGTTCTCCTCCTAGGTAGTAGGGCATAATTACGTAGTCTGCTTTTTCATCATAGAGTTTTTTGGCTTCATTGCTATGTCTTGCACTCATTATGAGTATGATATTTTCATTAATAGTTTTTATTTTTTTTAGTAAAAACTCGTTTATGTCTTTATCAGGTATTGTTGATATAACTAATTTAGCTTTTTTTAAGTTAAGACTGTTAATGAACTCGTCGTCTGTGACGTCTCCGTATAAGGCGTTGAAGCCTTCCTTTTTTAATAGTTTTATTACTTGAGGATTATGGTCTACGACTAATAACTTAGTTTTTTCGTCTTTGAAATTTTCTAATAAATGTGTTCCTATTCTGTGGCAGCCTAGTAAAATAATTTGTTTATCTTTTTTCACTTCGTGGTTATTTTCTTTATCTGTTCTTTTCTCAAATAATTTAATCACTGGTTTTATCCAATCATATATTGTATTATTATATAATATCATGTAAGTGCTACCGCTAATAGTTATAATACCTATTATTGTGACGAAGCTTAATATCTCCGGGCTAATATCTCCTATGCTAACTCCTAAAGCTATTAGTATTAAGCTGAATTCGCTTATCTGTGCGACTGTTAGGCCGCTAAAAAATCCGGTTCTTGATGAATATCCTAGTTTTGTGAGTAAAATAAGAACTATGAGTGTGTTTCCTATTAAAATAAAAATGCTAAGGCCTATAATTTCCAGTATGTAATTGCTTATGCCTTCAAAAACCATTTGGCTGCCTAAGAATAAGAAAAACATCAAAATAAAGAAATCTCTTAATGGTTTTAACAAACTACTCATGTGGTGTCTGTATGGGCTTATGCTTAATGTTATACCTGCTAGTAAAGCACCTACTTCTATGGAGAAATTAAGGTAATAAAATAAGCTTGCGGCTCCCAGGCACCATCCTATTGTGAATAATAGTAAAAATTCTTGGGACTTCGCGATTTGATTCATTATACTTGGAAGGATGTAATATCCGAAAAGTAAAAACAAGATTATTATGCTTCCTCCTATTAGTATTGTTTCTACTAGTATACTGGCTAAATTCCCTCCTTGTCCTCTCACGCTCAGAAACATTAATATGAACATCGCCACTAGGTCTTGTACGATTAAAAAACCAAGGCTTATTCTTCCGTATAAACTGTCTAGGTGGCCTTTATCGCTTAAAAGTTTCATTATGATTATTGTACTACTAAATGTTAAGGCTATGGCTATGTATACGCTTTCTATAAAGCTGAATCCTATTAAGAAAATAAGTATGAATCCTATTAGTGATGTGAATATTATTTGGCCTAGGCCTGTTATTAAAGAAACTTTTCCAACATCTTTTATTATGTTTGGGTTAAGATGTATACCTACTAAGAATAATAGTATGGCCACTCCTATTTCTGAGAAGGCTTCTATGGCTTCTCTGCTACTTACTAAGTCGAAAAAGTAGGGGCTTGCGAGTATACCTGTAAAAATATACCCTATTATTAAGGGTTGTTTTAAGTAGCGTAGAATACCGCTTATTATGATTGCGAATAAAACTAGTATGCTTATTTCTAAAAATAGGTTATTCATCAATTTTTAACACCTTTGTATATTCTGAATCCGCTACTTCTTCCTACTTCTTCGCAATTATTGAAAACTTCTTTTATTTTTTTAGAAAGCATTTCTCCTCCTTTTTTGTGTCTTGCGACTATTTGTAGGCTTCCTTCTTTTTTTAAATGTTTCTTTGAATCTTGTATTAGTTTATAGCATAGTTCTCTTCCTGCTGCTATGGGTGGGTTTGAAATTATGAGGTCGTATTCGTCTTTTATGTTATTGTATAAGTGGCTTTTTTTAACTATTCCTTCGGTGTTATTTTTTTCTAGATTCATTCGTGTAAGTTTCAGTGCTCTTTCGTTCACATCGCTGAACGTGATTTCTAAGTTTTTGTTTCTTTTCTTTAACAGAATGCCTATGACGCCTATTCCGCATCCTAGGTCTAAAACTTTTCCTTTGAGGGGTAGGGTGGCTTTTGTAGCGAGTAATAAACTTGCTTTGTCCACTTTGTCTTTAGAGAAAACTCCTGATGAGCTAAAAAATTCGTATTCGTCGTGTTGTATAATGTATGGTTTAAAATGGCTTTCTTGTTTTTCGCTATAGTAATGACTCATTTTTTTAGGGGTTACATTATTCCTAGTATTTTGTATACGAATAAATCTGCTAATTCTATTAAATTATTAGTTTCGTTTGCTGTAATTATTGAGCAATAATAATTAGTTATTATGCTATTTTCTTCTCCTAGCTTAAATACCAGTACGAATTTTGTAGTGCTTGCATTATCGCAATTAACCACTCTTGTTCCGAAATCTTCTGTGGTGAATCCGCTTTTTGTTTCCATTCCTAAAACTTTTCCTGTGACTTTGGATACTTCCACTCCTGCTAGTGCTACTACTCCTGAAGTGCTTAATTCTTCGCTTATACCTATTAAGAAATCTCCTTCGTTTCTATGAACGTTGTTAAAGTAATTAAGTGTGTTTTCATCGAATTCGTAAAGTTCTAATTCTGAGGGGTGGTGGTGGAATATGATATTAGTTTCTCCTTGGATTGTATTTATGGTGACTCCCCAAAAATCTTGTACTGGTACGAAACTATAACCATTATAAGTATAATCTTCTGTATCGTTAAAACTACATCCTATTAATAGAAATACTGCTAGGATAATTAGTAATTTTTTCATCTTATAATACCTAAATCGTTGTATAATAGGTAGTCTCTTGCGAATATAATATCTATTTCTAATCCTTGTACTCTGTAGCAGTAATCAGTTTCTTTTGTGATTCCTGTTGTCATATTGCCGATTTGGTTTTCAACTAGTAAAACTGCTTCGTCTGGTGTTGCGTCTTCGCAACTAATAACTGGTAATGGGTCGAATGGATCTCTTTCTGTGTAGGCTCTTATTACGTTTCTATTAGCAAAATTTTGGTAATCTCTTAGTAGTATCTCTGTTTCTATACCTCTAATGTCGTCCGGGTTAGTTACTAGGTATACCGTGTTGGCTGTTCTTAAATGTTCTTTGGCTTCTTGTTCAAAATTTATTGATTGTGCGTTGAAAGGATCTGTATAGAATCCTACTTCTACATTATTTACTTCTGTAAAAATCATTTGGTTTCCGTTAATAACTCTCACTTCAAATGAATGTCCTTCGTATTGAAATCCTCCTCCTACGTTTCCTAAGCCGCCTATCATAGCGAATCCTACGACGCTAAAAATCATTAAGAAAATCATTATTAATCCTACTATTAGTGTGTTTCTTTTCCTTCTTCTTTCTGCTCTTAATTCTCTTCTTCTGCTCATATTAAGTATTGTGAAATCATTAAGAGTATAAAAAAATTTTGGAATTTTTAATTATTATGAAAAATATTTTAAACTAGTTCCTAATATCTAATTAATTATATGGATAAGGAAATTAAGAAAAATTTCAAGAAAGAAGCAAGTAAAAATCCTGATAAGTATTATTCTACTGGTTTTTTAAAAAAAAAGGGTTATGTTAGGAAGCAATGTGTTTGTGGAACTTTTTATTGGTCAAAAAATGGTCAGGAAGTTTGTGGAGATCCTAGTTGCAGTGGCGGATTCAGATTTTTAAAGAATAATCCTGCTAAGAAAAAACTAAGTTACAAAAATACTTGGTTAGAATTTGAAAAGCACATGAATAAAAATGGTTATGAATCTATAAAAAGGTATTCTACAGTGGCTAGGTGGAGGGATGATACTGATTTTGTACAGGCTAGTATTTACAATTTTCAGCCTTACGTCGTGAGTGGTGAAGTACAGCCTCCTGCTAATCCTTTAATTGTTCCTCAGTTTTGTTTAAGATTTAATGATGTTGATAACGTAGGTGTGACTATGAGTCACTGTACGGGTTTTGTAATGATTGGTCAGCATGCTTTCATGTCTCCTACTGAGTGGGATCAAGAAAAATATTTTAAGAATTTGTATGAATTCTTCACCGTGGTTATAGGCATACCTGAAGAAGAGTTAATAATGCATGAAGATGCTTGGGCTGGCGGGGGTAATTATGGTCCTTGTATGGAAATATTTTGTAAAGGTGTGGAGTTGGCTAATCAGGTTTATATGTTATATCAAAGGGATGATGATGGTGAAAGAGAGTTAAGTATTAAAGTTCTTGATATGGGCATGGGTCATGAAAGAGTGGCTTGGTTCACCCAAGGAGTAGGTACTATTTATGACGCAGTATTTCCTAACGTAATGCAAAAAATGTACAAAAGAACTAATGTTCATCCTAACACTGAATTCTTAAAAAAATATGTGCCTTTAGGTTCTTATTTAAATCTGGATGAAGTTGAGGATATTAATGTTGCTTGGAAAGAAATAAGTAAAAAAATAGGTTTATCAGTTGATGAATTAAAAAAAGAAATTGAGACTTTAAGTGCTTTATATAGCGTAGCTGAGCATACTAGGTCTTTGCTTTTTGCTATAAGTGATGGGGCTTTACCTAGTAATGTAAAAGGAGGTTATAACTTAAGAGTTATACTTAGAAGGGCTTTGGGTTTCATAAATAAATATGGTTGGGATTTAAATCTTGGTGAGATAGCTGAGTGGCATGCTGAACAAGTAAAAGGTGTGTTTCCTGAGGTTCAAGAAAACTTAGAACACGTTAAGAAAATTCTTGATGTTGAAAAGCACAAATATATTGAAAATCATAAAAGGAATCGTAACATAATAGAAAAATTAGTTGGGAAAAAATTAAGTACGGATAAATTAATAGAATTATATGATAGTCATGGTATAACTCCTGAAGATGTAAAGCAAAAAAACAAGGATGTGAAGATACCTGAAAACTTTTATGGATTAGTTAATGAAAAGCATGAGAAAAAATCTGATTCTAAAGTTAAAGCCAAGTATTATGATTTTAAAACAAAAACTAATGAAGTATTATATTATCAGCATTTTGACTTAGTAAATTTCAAAGCTAACGTAGTAGAATCTATTAAAGAAAATGGTTTTAGTTTAGTAGTTCTTGATAAAACAGCTTTTTACCCTACTAGTGGTGGGCAAGAGCACGATACTGGTTCTATAAGTGGTTATGAAGTCGTGGATGTTTTTAAACAAGGTAAACTAATCATACATAAAGTTAAGGGTGATCCTAAGGGATTAGTTGAGTGTGAAGTAAACTTTGATAGGAGGTTGCAGTTATCTCAGCATCATACAGCTACTCATATATTAACAGGCAGTACTAACAAAATATTAGGTAGTCATGTTTGGCAGGCCGGAGCGGCTAAAACAGTGGAGAAAGGAAGGCTTGACATAACTCATTATGAGCAAATAACTAGTGATCAGTTAAGGAAGGTTGAGGAATTGGCTAATGAAATAGTGGTTAGTAATTTACCTGTTAATCTCTCTTTCATGTCTAGGGATAAAGCTGAAGCGAGGTATGGTATAAGGATATATCAGGGTGGTGCTGTTCCTGGTAATGAATTAAGGATTGTGAATATTGAAGGTTTTGATGTTGAGGCTTGTGGCGGGACTCATGTTAACGTAACGGGTGATGTTGAGCGCGTAAAAATATTAAGGACTAGTAAGTTGCAAGATGGTGTTGTTAGGTTAGAATTTGTTGCTGGTGAGGCTGCTAAGAAATTAGCTAAAGAAAATCATGAAGTAATAAAAAAATCGGCTGAATTATTAAATTGTGGGATTAAACAAGTACCTAGTCGCGCTGAGGAATTATTCAAGCAATGGAAAAAAGCAAGGAAGAACAAGTTGGGTGAATTCGAGTTAAAATCTGAAGAAAAATACTCTGGTGACGTGCTTAAAAAAACTGCTGAAGTGCTTAAAACTCAGCCTGAGCATGTTCTTAAAACAATAAAAAGATTTTTAGAGGATATTAATGGTAAAGAAAAAAAGTAAGGTTGAAACCAGTGTTAAAGAAATAAGGGCGGAGTTTAAAAAACAATTAACTACTGGTGTGACTGCAGCTTTTGCTTTCTTAGTGGCTTTAACTTGGAGAGAGCCTATTGCTGAGACTATAAATTGGTTTATACAGGCTTTAAACATAACTACTGGTGAATTATTTTTCAAGTACTTATCTGCTTTAATATTTACTGTTATGGCTGTGATTCCTTTGATTATTATTGCAAGGTTTAATTCGGAGAAATCTAGAAAGTGAAGTTTTTAAAAAAAATAAAGTATCAATTACTGATTTTGTTTTTCTTATTAGTCGTAATAGCTTTTGTTTATAGTTATACTGTTGAGGGTTTAATATATCTTGTTTTTCAGGGTGATCCTGATGGCGTGGTGAGTTACTTTGATGACTCTCCTCATATGGTCTTATTATTCATATTGTTTGTTGTGTTAGAAGTGGTTTTTATTAGTGTAATTCCTAGTGTAATACTTTATACTACTGGTGGTTTATTATTTGGTACTTTTTATGGTAGTGTTATTATATGGGTTGGTAACATAATTGGTGCTAGTATTTGTTATTTCTTATCTCGTACTTTTTTAAAAGATTATTTTGAGAAAAAAATTCCTGATAAAAAATTAAAAACTTTTAATAAGTACGTGGAAAAATATGGTTTTTATGCTATATTCTTGTTAAGGCTTAATCCTTTCACTTCTTCTGACGTGTTTAGTTATATTTCTGGTGTTACTAGGTTAAAATTTTTGCCTTTCATAATTGGTACTGGTTTGGGTTTAATACCTCTTATTGTCGTGACTGTTTTTATTGGTAGTGATATAATTGCTAATAATCCTTACTTAACTTCTTTATTCTTGCTTGGTGGTTTGGCTTATATAATCTTGATATCTTACTTATTCTTAAAAAAATAATAATTTTTTTTATGAAACGTGTTTTAGCATCCACTCCACTTTATTAAAATTAGCATTTAAGTTTATACCTGTTCCTCTCCTTACGTGCTCAGCAGCTGTTCTCAAATCCTCTATGTTATTCCTTGTTTGCGGATGTATATTATCAAAGAACCATCCACAACTCGTCATACTAAGTTGTGTGTAGTACTCTGCTTCTAACAACTCCTTCATTTTCTCTTGCGCACTACTTGTTTTTATCGTGAAATGTTTATTTACGAAATCTCCCCAACTCGTCGTTTTTAACTTCAAATCTATATAATCATTCCTCGCACTCCATGGATTATTTAGGAACTTCTTACCTTCTATTTCATAAATATCATGTATTACGTCTTCTTGTTTCCTCGCTACTTCGAACAATTGTTCTTTATATCCTTTTTCTGCCCCTGCACATCCACATCCCACTGTCCATCTTTTTAGGCCTCCGCATAAACAACTCCATGATGAATCCTCATGTACCTCTCCTTCCATCGTGAATTCCCCGTTTAAATTATGTATTAGCATTAGATCTAGTCCTTCTACTTTCGCTACTCCTTCTGGGAAGTATGCTTGCCATTTCTCTGTAAATGGTTTATGATGCCCGAATGTTTCTCCATCGTATGCTAATAATATGAAACCATCTTCTTTCTCTCTTAACTCTTCTAATGTTCTTTCTACGTTATCTAAGTATGCACCACCGTTTTTCTCTCTCTTACTATTGAATGCTAGCTTGGGGCTTATCTCGTTAAAGAAAAAATATTTTATTTTCTCTCCATCCAAATCTATTTCAAAAACCTTGTCTGTTTGGTTATTCGTTTTGTTTTGGTTAAAACCACCTATAGTATATTCAATTCCGTGTTCCACTAATTTTTTTAAAACTCTTTTACTTGTTGCTGTCTCTGGCAGCCACATCCCTTTTGGTTCTCTTTTGAAATATTTTTCAAAATGTTTCTTACCCCATATTATCTGTGTTTCTACATCGAGATCGTTTGCTAATGGTAATAATCTATGACTATATGGTTGTGCTATTGCTTGTCCTTCATCACTTTGTATTATAGAATCTAGTGTTTTTTTATCGTTCTTCTCCATCCAGTCCATGAGTGTTGGTCCTACGTTGAAGCTTATATGTTTAAAAACTCCATTTTCTGCTAATGGTTTGTAACATTCTTGGTTTATCTTTTCTGTGTAGTAATCGTTTCTTCTTGGTTGGTAGAAATGTAGGTGTTGTCCAATAACCTTATTCATGTATTTAACTCTTGTAACTTCTATTATTTAAACATTAGTTTTTTAGAATTTTTAATTAATCACTTAAAAGGTTTATATCGAGTATCAGGTTTTAGCCTAGTTAATTTACTTTTATCACATTCTTCATTTATGCCTCTTAAAGTCCTTCCAATTGCTAATAATTTTCCTCCAGGGGTGTTTATGTCGTAGCCGAACTTATCTGCGTAATAGCTTACGTAATCTTGTACTCTATCGTGTAAATCTAAGAATTTATCATCTACATCGTAATCAGAACATAATTCTTTAATAACTATGGTTTTTACGAAATCGCTTAATTCGTCCATTTGTAGGAGTATGTTGTTATTATTTAAAAAACTTTCTTTACATAACTACTATTTAGTAACTAATACTTAACAGAGGAGTGTTTTTTTTTATATTCTTTCACTAATCTCTTCCAACATCCTCTTATTATTAGGATATTTTAACAATTTTAGAGCTTCTTCTCTCTCCACCCATTTATACTCTGTATGCTCAAACGATAGTAATGGTTCTTTAGTATCTTCTAATTCTAACATGAATGCTATATCTGTAGAGTATGATTTTAGAGTGTCATCGTAGAACTGTTCCATCAAACCTGTATTCTCTACTTTTTTAAAACTTTCAAAGCCTGTTTCTTCTTTCACTTCTCTAAGAATACATTCTTTTAATGTTTCATCCTCTTCCATACCGCCACTCACTGGTTGCCAGAATCCGCCCCTGTCTTCTGCTCTCTTCACCATTAAGAAATACGTGTGTTCTTTCTTCACATAAATAAAACCTAGTAATTGTATCGGA
>SKFY01000057.1 GCA_007117755.1 Candidatus Woesearchaeota archaeon
GACCTCTATCGAAGAAACGCTGATCCATCTCACTAATACTTGCTTCTCTTCTCTGCTCAATTTCTTCTTGAGGCGTTAATTCTATTTCTTCCTCAGTATCTAAAGGAAACATTACATAAACAAAAATAAAAACTACTATTAAAAGGATTATCGCGATTATTGTTAAAGTTAAGTTTTTCATGATTTTCTATTTAATTACTATTATTTAAATTATTTCTTTATCACTCGCAAGAGAAAAATTTTCAATGGAAAAGTTTATAAAGAAAAAACTTAAGTTTATTGATTAATGAAAAAGATTTTTTTACTAACATTGGCTTTAATTGCGCTTATTGTACCTTTAGTTATTGCACAACCTACTGGTTCTGCGTTGGCTACTGGTTTTTATAATGAGCTGTATGCGGATGTTATTATGAATCCTTATCAGGGTGTAGGTACTGTTTTTGTTGATGATAATTTAGATGTAGATGGAGATGTTACTGCTTCAGGTTTTTGTATAGGTGCTGATTGTATAACTAGTTGGCCATCAAATGGTGGTGATGTTGGTGAAGGTGAAGGGAGTAACTGGCAAGTCTCAGGTTCTAATATTTATAGAGATTCTGGAAGAGTGGGTATAGGTACTAGTAGTCCTAGTGATACTTTACATGTTGTGGGTCGGTTAAGAGCTCAAGGAGATGATGCTGTTTTTAGGTTAATAGGAACGGATCACGTTTATCAAGAGTTCTTTTCACAAGGTCCAGGTTCTAGATCTGGATTTATAGGATATGGTTCAAGCGGAACTCCTACTATGACTATTATGAATCAAATGACTGGGGGTCAACTTAGATTAGGAACAGAATATGCAACTAGGCTAACTATAGGTTCGGATGGTAACGTGGGTATAGGAACTACTAATCCTTCTAGGAACTTGGATGTGGTTGCGACGTCTGGTACTGATTTAAGAGTTCGTTCTGATTCAAACGTTATGGGTACTTTAACTTCTATGGAAGTTTCAAGTGGAAATACTATTAGTTTGTTTAATGTTAGAGCAGGGGTTGATGTTAGACTAGGTTCTGAATCTAGTACTCCTTTACATTTAATCACTAATGATCTTTCAAGATTAACTATTACAAGTGCTGGTGATGTTGGTATTGGAACAAGTAGTCCTGGTGCTAAATTAGATGTTGATGGTAAAATTGTTATGCGTGATGAAACATCTAGTGAGGATGCAGACAATGTTGTTGCTACTAAGGGTTATGTTGACTCTGTAGCGGGCAGTTCTGGAGGTTCTGGAGGGAGTAACTGGCAAGTCTCAGGTTCTAATATTTATAGACCTACTGGTAACGTGGGTATAGGGACGAGTAGTCCTGGTTCTAAATTGGATGTAGCGGGGGATTTAACTCTTAAAGAAAAGATTTTTTATGAAAGTATAAATCATATAACTGTTGGACGCATTGATGCAGATCCAAGTCTTAATGTTGAAGAAGAAGTTTTTGTACACTCTTATAGTGAGGATGTTTATTGTGAGTGGACTGGAAGCAATTGTCAAATTAGTTCTACTCCTTCTGCGCCTGAACCAACTTGTGGTAATTCTTATGATTTATCTTTGGCTATTGGATATGAAGAAGAAGATATTCCTACTTCTTCTTCACCTTGTGATTTTAGAGATACTCAAACAGAATGTGAACAAAGAGCTCCAGGAGTTGTGGTATATAGATTCACATACACCTATTGTTTAGGTTGGAATTTATTTGATTGATTATTTTTTAACATTATTTATTAAATAGTAAATATTATGTATGCTTCTCATTCTAAAACCAGAAGGATCTTTTACTTTGGTTAGGTGATGGATGTAAGCTCTGCTGAAATTCTTACAAGTATGACACTCACAACCTTCTTCTACTGGATTTTGATCATATTTGTATTTGCCTTTCATTATACCTAGAGAACCTTCTTTTGTTAACATAGTGCCATGCCTAGCGTTCTTAGTAGGGTATATAGAATCAAAACAATCAATGCCATGCTTTACTAAAAAGCTTATATCTTCTGGTTTACCAACGCCCATAACATAACGAGGCTTATCCTCAGGCAAATATTCTTTAACCCATTCAATAGCTTTTAACATCTCTTCCTGGGTCTCACCAATAGCCAAGCCGCCAATAGCAAAACCATCGAAAGGTAAATTAGTAATGAATTTCGCACTTTCCTTTCTTAAATCTTCATAAAAATTACCTTGAATAATACCGAACAATAACTGACCAGTAGGATTTTCTTCTTCTAACTTCTTATGAGCTTCTAAGCTTTGTAAAGCCCACTCATGCGTTTTCTCCATAGCTTTCTTAGATTCTTCATACGAAGCACCATAAGGAGCCATATCATCCAAGACCATAGCAACATCACTACCAATATCATGTTGTATCTTCATAGCCTTTTCAGGAGTTAACCTAACAGTTCCGGTATTATAAGGATTGTTAAAAACAAGACCTTTACTTACTTTTTCTTTAAAGAACTTACTACTGGCTTGAAAACCACCAGAATCGGTGAATATAACGCCGTTATAATTCATAAAATTATGTAAACCACCGTTATCCCTAATCACTTCACTACCTGGTAACATGCTTAAGTGTAAAGAATTACAAATAATAGCTTTAACACCTGCCTTGTTATAATCATCACTAGTAATGCTCTTACCAGTCGCTTTAGTAGCTACGGGCATGAAAAAAGGAGTTTCAACACTTCTATTCCTAACGGTAAGTATTCCTCTCCTTGGACTTTTACTGATTAATTTAAAACTCATGCTCTTAAGAATTATTGTTTTAATTAAAAAGCTTCTTAATTATTGTCTAGAATTGAGTATTAAAGATTAAGACTAAATGTGAAGTTACAAAAACAAGTGAGGATTGTCTAATAAATCTTCTGTTGAGAAAACAGGAATGGTTATTTGTTTTTTTAAATTCTTATCGTTAGACCACAAGCTAGTTTTTAAAAATAAAGCTAAGGCTATAAAGTCTATATCGTTAGGATC
>SKFY01000082.1 GCA_007117755.1 Candidatus Woesearchaeota archaeon
TATATAATAAAAAATGAATTAATTTTCTTAAAAGTATTATTAAAGAAAAAAAAAAAAAAAAAAAAAAAAAAATTAATTAAGTATTTTTTTTATCTACCAAGTTCTTTTTCCTTCTCCCCAATCCTAACTAACGTTTCTATAACAGTATCAGGATTTAAACTAATACTATGAATTCCTTCTTCAACTAAAAACTCAGCAAAGTCAGGAAAATCACTAGGAGCCTGACCACAAATACCTATGTATTTACCTTTATCATTAGCTATTTTAATAACCTTACTAATCAAAGTCTTAACAGCTTGATTTCTTTCATCATAAATATGACTCACTAATTCAGAGTCCCTATCAACACCAAGAGTTAACTGAGTTAAATCATTACTGCCAATACTAAAACCATCAAATATCTCAAGGAATTCCTCGGCCAAAACCACGTTACTAGGTATTTCACACATAACATAAACTTCTAAACCATCAACGCCTTTTTTCAAACCATTCTTTTCCATTTCAGCCAAAACTCTTTTTCCTTCCTCAACAGTTCTACAAACAGGTATCATTATAGTAGTATTGTTCAAACCGAATTCATCCCTTACTTTTTTTAGAGCTTTACACTCTAAAGCAAAAGCATCTTTATACTCATCACTGTAATACCTACTCGCGCCTCTCCAGCCAATCATAGGATTGTCCTCTTTAGGCTCGAATAAATGACCACCAACTAAGTTAGCATATTCATTACTTTTGAAATCAGAAAGCCTTACAATCACAGGTTTAGGATAAAACGCTGCACTAATAGTACCAATACCTTCAGCTAATTTATCTATGAAGAATTGGTTCTTATCCTCGTAACCAAGAGTTATTTCATCTATTTTCTTCTTTAAAGCTTTATCTTCTAAAGAATCATAATTCATTAAAGCCAAAGGATGGACAATAATACTATTATTAATTATGAATTCTTCCCTAGCCAAGCCTACACCTTCACAAGGCATATTACTTAACTCAAATGCTTGAGAAGGACTACCAAGATTCAACATTATTTTAGTCTTAGTTTTAGGCAAATTATCAACACTATGCTCTTCAATCTCAAAAGGTATTAATCCATCATACACATAACCTTCATCTCCTTGACTACAATCAGCAGTTACGTTATGACCGGATTTTATAACCTTGGTAGAATCACCAGTACCGACTAAACAAGGAATGCCTAACTCCCTACTTATAATAGCCGCGTGACAAGTCCTACCACCCCTATTGGTTATTATCGCACTAGCAATTTTCATTATAGGCTCCCAATCAGGATCAGTCATGTCAGTTACTAAGACTTCGCCCTTTTTGAACTGGTGTATGTCTTTAACATCTTTTATAACGTTAGCTTTACCACTACCTATTCTATCACCAACACTTTTACCAGTAACTAAAACTTCACCTTTTCCTTTTAAAACATACTTTATTATTTTAGACGTGTCCTTTCTACTCTGAACAGTTTCAGGCCTAGCTTGAACAATAAATAATTCGCCAGACTCACCATCTTTAGCCCATTCCATATCCATAGGTTTAAAGTAACCTGCTTTTTCAGAATAATGATCTTCTATTATTATAGCCCACCTAGCAAGAATTAAAACTTCTTCATCATTTAAACAATATTTATGCCTGTCTTCGACAGGTACTGATATGTTCTTAACAGGTTTGCTTCCTTGTTCATCATAGATCATCTTCATGTGTTTTTCGCCTAGCGCTCTATAAATAAGAGGCTTTTTACCCTCTCTCAAAGTAGGTTTGAAAACATACCATTCATCAGGATTAACAGCTCCTTGAACCACGTTTTCTCCCAAACCATAAGCACCTGTGACTAAAACAGCATCTTTAAAGCCTGACTCCGTGTCAATACTAAACATTACTCCAGAACTTGACAAATCACTCCTGACCATTTTTTGAATACCAACACTTAAAGCTATGTTGAAATGATCAAATCCTTTATCAACTCTATAACTAATAGCCCTATTAGTAAAAAGAGACGCGAAACATTTTTTACAAGCATCTAATAACATAGATTCTCCTTTGATATTTAAGTAAGTTTCTTGTTGGCCAGCAAAGCTAGCGTCTGGTAAATCTTCAGCAGTCGCGCTACTTCTTACAGCAACATCGGTATGATCGCCATATTGAATACATAAGTTTTTGTAGCCTTCCCTAATTTTTTGATTCAGTAATTCTGGAAACTCAGCATTCCTAATAGTTTCCCTTACTTTATGACCTCTTTCGCTTAAATTGGCCATGTTGGAAGTGTCTAGGTCTGATAATATATCTTTTATTTTTTGTTCAACACCTGCTTCTCTTAAGAAATATCTGTATGCTTCCGCGGTTAAAGCAAAACCATTAGGAACATTAACTCCTTTTTCATTTAACAATCGATACATTTCTCCTAAGCTAGCGTTTTTTCCACCGACTAAAGGAACATCTTCAATGCCTAATTGATCAAACCATAAAACTAATTCTTTTTCTTTATCCAAAATACCACACCTCTTTTTTTTATAATAAGTAATTATTATATTATGTTGATAAAATATTGTATATATAAATCTTTCCCACTAAAAACCATATTCTCCTCTTATAGGTAAGAATATGCAGTGTTCATGTACTTCTTTAGTTATTTGTTTACCAACTTTTTTCAGCTTCACAATTTTTTGATGCATTCTATCCCCAACCGGAGCTACTAAAACACCCAGGTGATCTAATTGGTTTATTAAAGCCTCAGGTATTTCTGGTAAAGCACCACTAACCAGTATTTTTTGGTAAGGATGATAAGGAGGATACCCTTTGGAGCCATCACCTCTTAATATCTTAATGTTTTTATAACCTAGATTTCTCAATAACTCTTTTGAAGACTTTACTAAATCCTCGTCTTTATCAACGCCGATAACTTTTCCTCCTAATAAAGACATTAATGCAGCTGCATAACCACTTCCACTACCAATTTCTAAAATCTTATCAGTGGATTCCAATTCTAACAATTCTAACATTCTAGCTACTATAAAAGGCTGGCTTATAGTCTGGCCACTCTTTATAGGAAGAGCAATGTCTGTATAAGCTAAAGACTTAGATTTTTCAGAAACAAATTTTTCTCTAGGTACTGATTTTATAGCGTTTAAAATTCTTTCATTAGTTATACCTTTAGATTTTAAACGATTTATCAATTCTATTTTTTCCTGAAGCATTATAAGTATTATTAATACTTGGTTGTTAATAAATTTTTTTAGTTACAGCACAAAATTGATTGGATTAGCTAAAAAACAAAACTCCTAAAACAGCAGCGGCTAAGCAATAAATACAAGCTATTACTAAATTATATTTTATTATTTCACCTTCTCCTTTTTTAACACCTACTACTGCTGTAGCTGTTATGACATTATGAATAGCGAACATGTTACCAGCGGCGCTACCAATAGTTTGTAAAGAAGCTAGTAAGACCGCGCTGAAACCGATAGTGAAGGCTGTATCAACTTGAATACTGGCTAATAATAAATTAGATACTGTACTGCTACCAGTTACGAAAGTACCCATCGCGCCTATTAAAGGACTTAAATATATATAGTAAGAGCCTAGAGCAGAAGACAAGCCATTAGCTAATATAGTTGTCATGCCATCCAAATTAGAATTATTAAGATTTGAATAAAGTATTAGTTGAGCTGTTAAAAGAACGAATATTAAAGTTATCATAGCATACTTTATTTTATTAACAGATTCTTTAAAGGCATGAGTGAACAATTTTTTATTTACTTTAAACAAAGGTATTGTTATTAATATTGCTATTAAGAAATAAAAAGAAGGAGTGTAAAACGGTTGGAATACTTGACTAATACCTGTGTTTAATAAATTGTTAAAACCCAACTCTGACTTTCTCAATAAAGAATTAAGATATTCTAAATTTCTAGTCAGTATTAAAGCAGCAATCATTACTAAAAAAGGCACTAAAGGCTTAGCCAAAGAAGTTATCTTAACTGGAGAAATATTTTTTTTATAAGTTAATACTTTGTGAGGAGTTAAAAAATTATATTTTCCAGCCAAACTAATTAAAAGTATAGCAACTACTCCACCAATAATAGAAGGTAGTTCAGGACCTAGGAGTATAGCAGTTAGTGTGTAAGGAATTGTGAATGCTAAAGCGCTGAAAACTGCAAAAGGAATAAATTCTTTAAAACCTTCTTTCCTGGTTATTACATAAGTTATGCTTAAAGTAGCTATTATTGCTAAAGGAAGATGTATTAAAGCACTAGTTATTACGACACTACTGATTTGTTCAGAAGATAAACCCGCACTACTCATACCTACAATGATAGGAGTGCCAGCAGCGCCAAAAGTAACAGCGGTACTATCACCTATCAAACCTATAATTATGGCTTTAACAGCAGGAAAACCCAACATTACTAAAAAAGGCGCTGCTAAAGCAACAGGAGTTCCGAACCCAGCAGCCCCTTCTATTAAAGCAACAAAAGCCCAAGCAATTAACATAGCCTGAACCCTGTAATCAGGACTTATACTTGCTAAACTACTTTCTATCTTTTTTATCATACCAGTTTCTTTGTATAAATTAATTAATAATACCGCAAACAATATTATTAGTAATAACTCTACAAAAATCAGAACCGCCCTGAAGCTACTAGCAATTAAAACTTCATCAGTCATCTTCCAATAACTAGTTATTAGTAATAATGTTGCTAAAAAAACTAAAGGCATGGCTTTAACAGCGGGCAACCTAAAAACTATTAATAATAAGAAAATTAATACAAAAGGAATTAAAGCAAGTAACAAATCCATTTTTTATAATTTTTTAGTTAGTAATTTGATTATTAAAACCTCTATTTTCTATATAATCATAAATATTCACCAAAGTAGTATCCATTATCCTTATTAATGCTTCTTTGCTATAAAAAGCTTGATGAGGCGTTATGAAAACATTATCCATCTTTCTCAATTCATCAAACCATTTTTTTTGTTGTTTTTCTGCTTTATTAAAGTTCTTAGTTTTAGTTTTTAACATTCTCTCCCCTTCTAAAACATCAAGACCTGCACCACCTAATTTTTTGGATTTTAAAGCATCTACTAAAGCTTGAGTTTCTATAATTTCACCCCTACTCGTATTGATTAATAATCCTCCAGGCTTCATTTTTTCAAATTCTTCTTTACCAATCAAATGTAAAGTGTGTTTGTTGAAAGGCACGTGTATAGTAACTACGTCACTTCTTTTCAATAATTCTTCTAAAGAAACATATTCAAAACCTATTTTTTCCTGTAATTCTTCCCTAGGATAAGCATCATAAGCAATGACTTTCATATCAAAACCTTTAGCAATCTCCATACTTATCTGGCCTATATTACCCGTGCCAATAACACCAATAGTTTTACCTTTCAAATCAAAACCTAATAATCCTTTAAAATCCAGATTTCCTTTTTTACTTCTTTCCCTAGCTTCGTAAAGTTTTCTGCTTAAGTTAAGAATTAATCCAAAAGCTAATTCAGCAACAGTATGATCTCCATATTTCGGGACGTTACAAACAACTATTCCTTTTTCTTTACAATAATCTAAATCAATATGATCATAACCAGCACTCATAGTAGTTATTAATTTTAGATTGGGAAATTTTTGTAAAGTTTTTTTGTCAAAAATACCGAATATGAAACACGCAATTATTTCAGAATTCTTCGTGTCATCATTTATAACTATGTTATCTTCGTGAAAAGTTGCTTCTTGATCTAATATTCTTTTGCTGAAATATTCTTTTTGCCATTCTTCCAAGCCCATTATTGCTATTCTACTCATTTAAAAAAACACCTCTTTTTTTTATTAATTAGTTTTTTAAAAACTTAATCTTTCTAAATTAGTTCTTCACCAGTTTCTTGATCTATTATGTGAATACAATTCACGGGGCAACTCTGAGCCGCCTCTAAATTATTATCAAGTTCGTCTAGATACTTAATGTATACTTCTTCACCTTCATGTATTCCTTCTACTAAGTCTGCTTTGTCACTATCACCATCTTCTTCCCAGTGTTTAGGCTCAGCTGCGACACAAGCAAAAGCACCTATACATTCGTTTTTTTTATAAATAATTTTATATCTTTTATTTGAGTCCATAAAAATAGGTTGTGAACTTACTTATTTTTAAGTTTTTCTTAATTCTGAATACCTCTTGATATAATCATAAGTTTTATAAATGACTGTTTGTTCCTTGACTTCACGTCCGAGTTAATAGCGCATAGGATGAATAAAAGATTTTTCTATGCACGTATAAAAAAAAAACAGGATTATTTTAGAGGATAAGAAAAAAGGAAAATGGCAGAATTCAGACACATAGTAAGGTTGGCAAATACTGATTTAAAAGGAGAAAAGCCAGTACTTTACGCTATGAAAAAAATAAAAGGAATAGATACTGCTTTCGCAAATGCTGTTCTTACAATAGCAGGTGTTGATAAACACAAAAAAGCAGGTAATTTAATAGATGCAGAAGTGAAGAAACTACAAGATATTATTGAAGAACCTTTTAAGTACGATATCCCTAGCTGGATAGTTAATAGGAGGAAAGATTACGAAACAGGCGAAGATAAACACGTATTCGGACCTAATTTAAGATTAACCTTAGAAGATGATATTAAAAGAATGAAAAAGATCAAGTCCTACAAAGGACTTAGACACCAATGGGGTTTGACTGTCAGAGGTCAAAAAACAAGATCTAATTTTAGAAATAAAAGAAATAAAACAAGTGGTAAGAAAAGGTAGATAAAGAAAATGGGAGATCCTAGAAGACAAAAAAATACTTATAACACACCAGTTCATCCTTGGCAAAAAGACAGATTAGAAGAGGAAAAGTCTTTAGTTAAGGAATACGGATTGGTTAATAAAAAAGAAGTTTATAGAATAGGTTCTAAACTTAAAAAGTTTAAAGATATAGCAAAATCGTTAGTTACGAAACCGGCAAACCAAGCAGCTAAGGAAAGAGAGCAATTGTTTGCTAAGCTAAAGTCTTTAAATCTTATTCAAGAAGAATCTTTAGATGAGGTTTTAGGATTAGAAAATAAACAATTACTAGATAGAAGACTTCAAACAATAGTTTATAAGAAAGGTTTAGCTAGAAGCGTTAAACAAGCTAGGCAGATGATAGTACATAGACACATAAGTGTAGATGGTAAAATGGTTAGCAGTCCTAGTTATTTGGTAAGAGTTAAAGAAGAAAATTCTGTTAATTACTACGAAGGATCAAGCTTTAACGATGAGGAACATCCTGAATTGGTAAGCAAAACACCTTCTAAAGATAAGATAGATGATGTTGAGAAAGGATCTGCTAAAGTAAAGAAGGAAGCAGAAAAAGCTAAAGAAGACTCCGAACCTAAAGAGGTTGCTGAAAAACCAGAAGAAAAACCAGGAGAAAAAAAAGAAGAAGAGGCAGAAAAGAAAAAAGAAAAGCCTGAAGAGGAACAAAAATGAGTAATAATTCTAAATCAAATCAGAGATGGGGAATAGTCCACATAAGAGCTTCATATAATAACATAATTATACACGTAACGGATATGACTAGCTCTGAAACTATTGCTTTAGCCACAGGCGGACAAATGGTTAAGAGTGACAGGTTAAAGAGCAATCCTACTACTGCAATGAATGCAGCTAAAAAAGTAGCTGAGTTAACAATGGATAAAGGAATAACAGGAGTTCACGTTAAAATAAGAGCTCCTGGAGGACACAACGGGCCTATGAATCCAGGACCTGGCGCACAAGCTGCTGTAAGAGCCTTATCAAGAAAAGGATTAAAGATAGGATTAATAGAAGATGTAACTCCACATCCACACGGCGGTTGTAGAAAAAAAGGTGGTAAGAGGGGTAGAAGAGTATGAAGATAAAAAAAATGGCTAAGGAAGGGAATAAGTACAGTTTCGAAATTAGTGATGTTACTCCAGCTTATGTTAATGCTTTAAGAAGAGTTTTTTCATCAGAAGTCCCTACCATGGCTATTAGTACTTTAGAGATAAAGAAAAATACTTCAGCAATGTATGATGAAATGTTAGCACATAGGTTAGGTCTTTTGGCTTTAAGCACTGACCTGGACAGTTATAACTTTCCTAAAGAAGATAAAGTTTCAGCAGCAACACACGCGACTATGACTTTGAAAGTTAAAGGACCTAAAACTGTTTATGCTTCTGATTTAAAATCTAAAGATCCTAAAGTTAAACCAGTAAATGATAAAACACCTATTATTAAGTTGTTCGAAGGACAAGAACTTGAATTAATAGCTTACGCACACCTAGGTAGAGGCTCCGAACATACTAAGTGGAGTCCTGGATTAGTTAGTTATTATTACAAGCCAAAAATAACTGTTAATAACAAGTATCCTGAATTAAAAGAATACTTAGATGCGTATCCACCAATGATTATAAAGAATGATAAAATTGATGAGAAGAGTATTAATAAGCCTGAGTTAATAGACGCATGTAAAGATGTTAATAACGATATAATTAAAGTAGAATATGATAATCCTCATAAAGATTTCATATTCACAATTGAACCATGGGGACAATTAAGCCCTGAAGAAATAATAAAAAAAGGAGTTGAAGAACTAGATAAACAATTAGATGAGTTCGGAAAACTCGTGAAAACAATATAATAACAAAGGTTATACACTCCACAGTTACGCGGGGGTGGCAGAGCCTGGTCAAATGCGCAAGGTTGAGGGCCTTGTCCCTTAGTGGGTGCGCGTGTTCAAATCACGTCCCCCGCATTTAAATAAGAAGAAAGTTTAAGGAAAAAAATGATAAGAAGGAAAAATCAGGAATTGGAAGAATTAATTAAGCTACTTAGGAAAGCATCTATAGATAATGATGTGAAGATATGGAAAAGAGTGGCTGATGATTTAGACAAGCCTAGTAGGATTAGGAGAAAAGTTAATATTTATAAGTTGTCAGAAAGCACTAAAAAAGATGATTTAGTAGTTGTTCCAGGGAAAGTTTTGGGAATGGGAGATTTAAAACACGATATTAAAGTAGCAGCTTATAGTTTTTCAGATGAAGCATACAAGAAGATTAATGATAAAGGAAAAACCATGAGTTTAAAAGAACTAATAAAAAATAATCCTAAAGGTAAAAAAGTAAGGATTATAGGATGATTAAAAAAATGATAATAAACGCTGAAGATATGATTGTAGGAAGGCTAAGTACTTACGTTGCTAAAAGAGCTTTATTAGGAGAAGAGATACACATAGTTAATAGTGAGAAAGCAAGGATTACAGGTAAACCAGAAGAGGTTATTAATAAGTTTAAGAAGAGACAAAACCTAGGAGCTCCATTAATAGGTCCTTATTTCCCAAAGGTTCCTGAGAGAGTGCTTAAAAGAATGATAAGAGGTATGCTTCCTTACAAGAAGAGCAGGGGTAGAGAAGCATATGCTAGGATTAAGTGCTACGTAGGTGTTCCTGAAGAGTTTAAATCACAAAATATTATTGAGTTAGAACAATTTCATATCAATACAAAAGGTAATGTTAGAAGTATTAGTATTGGACAAATAAGTAAACAATTAGGTGCTAAATTATGAAAAAAATTATTCACACAAGTGGAAAAAGAAAAAGAGCTATAGCCAGAGCGACTTTGACTGAAGGAAAAGGAAGAGTTTACGTTAATAATATTGATGTTGAACAAATAAGTCCTAAGATCTCAAAGGAAAGAATAAAAGAACCTTTAATATTAGCAGGGAATACTGCTAAAAAAGTCAATATTAGTGTTAAGGTTAAAGGCGGAGGATCTAGCGGTCAAGGAGACGCGGTTAGGTTAGCAATTGCTAAAGCTTTAAGTGAGTACGATAAGAAATTAAAAGATGTTTATTTGGAATATGATAGGCAATTATTAGTAGCTGATGTTAGGAGAAAAGAAACTAGTAAACCTAACAGTCAAGGACAGGCAAGAGCTAAGAGACAAAAAAGTTATAGGTAAGGATAAAAATGATTATACCGGTTAGATGTTTTAGTTGTGGTAAGCCCATAGGTCATTTATGGGAAGAATATAAAGAGCGTGTGGAAAAAGGAGAAGATAAAAAGAAAGTTCTTGATAGCTTAGGTGTTGAGAGACAGTGTTGTAGAGCTATGTTCATAGGCCATGTTAACTTGTTAGAAACATCTAGTATGTTCAAAAAGAATTAGAAAATAGGATTTTTATTATTTTCAGATTAAATTTTTCTTAATGAG
This sequence comes from Candidatus Woesearchaeota archaeon, assembly GCA_007117755.1. Classification (GTDB taxonomy): domain Archaea; phylum Nanobdellota; class Nanobdellia; order Woesearchaeales; family 21-14-0-10-32-9; genus SKIS01. The sequence continues at coordinate 10,208 of SKFY01000082.1, forward strand.
TAGACTAATAAAAAAACATTTAAATAAAAAAGTACTACTTCTTAGTGAATGAAGACGTATGATTTGTTGTTGATGCCGACAGGAGAAACAACTTCTGGAGATAAAAGCTTTCCTGTTAGTAGAAAGGCTATAGAGCTATACGAAACAGGAAGATTCGGACACTTATTCGTTAGTGGAGGATACGGCGGATTAGTAGATAAAATTAGAAGAAATAATATAAGTGAAGCTGAAGAAACTAAAAACTTCCTCCTTGAATCCGAAAAAATACCAACGGATAAATTTTATTGGGATGGACAATCATTAGAAACAATAGGTAACTTTACATTCCCTATAGTAGAAAAAAAGGCTGAAAATCCGAGCTTATTAGATTTTAAAAAAATACTAATACTAGGAAGAGAAGGACATATGTGGAGAATAAAAGATTACGTCAATAAAGTTTTTTCAAAAAGTAATAACCTTATTGAATTCGAAACATGCCCTGGAAAACACAATAGTGGCTTACAAGCAAAATTATATCACGAAGCTATCATGAACAGACTTGATAAACTAGAAGTGGGAAGCCCTGAAGAAATACATAATTTCTTATTAAAAGAACATCCTTTTTATGAACAAAATTGGTATGAAAAATCCCCTTTAAGAAGAAAAGTAGAAACAGGCATAAAAGTACTTAACTAGTATAGCCAATAAGACAAATTTATATACTTCTTAGTATCAAATAAAAGTATTTATGAAAGTCAATTTACCAAAACCTTACGAAGAAGCGATAATATATGATTCTAAAAAATTAATAAAATTCCCATATATCATAGAAGAAAAGATTGAAGGCGAAGATTTGGTAGAAGTTAACCTTTCAAAAATAGAGAATAAGAAAGAATTTATTATTTCCTTAGCAAAATACGCGGGGCAAATGAACTCAATAA
>SKFY01000036.1 GCA_007117755.1 Candidatus Woesearchaeota archaeon
ACAGGAAGAACAGATAACTTACAAGTCACACTTTATTTCAAACTTTATCATGAAAATATTTTAATGAAAAAATTCAATACAAATACTAGTTTGAATCGGTTCACTAGAACGAATACAGGTAAATTGAATTTAACTGAAAAAGGAGTTTATGAACTTTGTGATGAAATTAAAGCTTTGAATTTTATCGATTATAATTCTAAAAATAACAAGGATTGTAAAACCATAAACATAGGTGTTGAGAAGTGGGAGGTTGATGAATGTGCTTGTGAACTAAAAATTGAGTTAAGTGAAAGGGTGATGAAACAAGGAGAAACACAAAGAATAATACTAGATTATTGCAGAGAAAACAATCAGTTTAAACACCCCGTTACTTACTGGGTTGAAAATGTGCTTGGAGAAACAACTAAAAGTAAATTAACAACAACAAATCCTTCTACGAAAAGCTATACTCCTTCCATAAATTTTCCGGAAAGAGGGTTTATAGTTAAAGCAGAAGTAGAAGAATGTAATTTGAAAACAGAAGAATTATTTGTTTTATATAATGAAAAAGACAGTAAACCATTTTTGGAAATAGAAACGGAAGACGTGGCAAGATTCGGAGATGAAATAACTATCCACATAAAAGGAAACAAAGGCGATTCTAACAAAAGAGTTCTAACAATTAATTTGGAAAGAGATAATACGAAATTGCCTAGTATAAGGATGCATATAAACGAAGGAAACTTTAATTTTCAAATACCCTATAAGATACCTGAAAAGAACGAAGAATATACAGGGATGTATTATTTGAAAGCTGAAGGACTAGATTTGGACACGGAAGAAAAGATATTCCTGAGAGGAATACCTGGAGAAGAGGAAGAAGAGAAAGGAAAAATAACAAATTTGTACACGAGACAACAAGTATTTTCTGAAAAAATTAATGTTTTTATCACAACAGAAAACACTTTTTCAGACAAGATTATCTTGAAAAGTAGTGAAGAAGAGAAAGAAGTAATAGCAAACCAAAGAACTGTAAATGCCGAGATCAAAATAAACCATCCGAATGAAATAGTGAAAGCACAACTATACCAGAATGAAGAAGTGGTAGATGAGCGAGCGATAAAATTAGAACTGGAAGATAGAAGAGTAGAAAGTAATAGAACAGCCAACGTTGTAACAACACAAGCCATCACACCAATAGAACAAGAAAATAACAACAATTCATGGATATACATAGGCATAGCAGGGTTGGTAATAGCCGGCGTTATATTTCTAAAACCAAAAGGTTTTTAATAAAGATAAAACAAACTCTATACAAAATGAAAAAAGCAGAGATAAGAGAATATATCGAAGATAAGAAATACATTCACACAAGAATGATATTCGAAATAGTTGGAAATCCAAAAGAACACGTTGAAAAAACACTAACAGTTATTATAGAACAACTAGAAAAAGATAAAGACTTGAAAATAGTAGATAAAGAAACGGAACCAGCAGAAGAACTAGAAGAAAAAGGTCTTTTTAGCGCTTTTTGCGAAGCAGAATTATTAGTAAAAGATGTGTATAAACTAAGTTGGTTAATATTTAATTTAACACCAGCAAGCATAGAAATACTCGAACCATCAAAACTTAACTTGACACAAAAACAAACAAACGAATTCTTCATGGACTTACTAGGAAAATTACATGAGAATAACCAAAGACAAGTAGAAGTAAGTTCTAAAAATATTGGTCTGCAAAAGAGCTTGAATAGAATGATAAGAAATGCGGTTCTATTAACAACAGATAAAGAAACACTAAAGTCTGCGGATGAAATAGGAAAGAAAGTTGGTATTGAAGGAAAAGATTTGAAACCCATTCTTGAATTAATGATAAAAGAAAAGACTCTTAAGAAAGAAGGAGAAGACTATAAGAGGGCTTAAAGATGGCTTCGTGGAAAAAAATAGAAGCAGTGTTGTTCGCAGCAGGTAATTACCTGAATAAAGAACAACTTATGAACTTAACCCAGCTTAATAAAAAACAATTAGAAAAAAGCTTGGAAGAGTTAAAAAAACATTATTCTGAAATTGATAGCAGTCTAGAATTATTGGAAGATGAAGAAGGCTGGAAATTAAATGTTAAAAGAGACTATGCAGACATGGTTCAAGCAGTCGTTGCAGATGCAGAAATGCCAAAACCAATAATGGAAACTTTAGCATTAATAGCTTACAAAAGTCCCGTGCTTCAGAGCGATATAATAAAAGGAAAAGGAACACATGCTTACGAACACATTTCATACTTAGAAAGAAGAAAATTCATTAGTAGAGAACAAAGTGGAAGGAGTTATAAATTAAAAGTAACGGATAAATTCAATGATTATTTTGATATTGACGAACCTCAAATGAGAGAATTATTTAAAGATGTTCAAGAGCCTAACCCAGAAGATATAAACGTAGAAGTTAAAGAAAACGATGATGCTTTTGAAACGCAGATAACAGAACGCTTGAAAAAACCACCTCAGAAGGAAGACGAAGTGGAAACAAATACTTACTTGTCAGAGTTAGATAAAAAAATAGAAGATGTTAAGAGCAGATTAGAAATGGAAGATGAAACTATAAAAAGTATTAAAGAAGAACAAGCACAAAAAGAATCAGAAACAGAAGAAGACGAACAAAAAGTTACTGATTAATAATTTCTTTTAACCTACAAGCCTTACAAAAATTACCGTTACAAGGACTTCCACAACCTGTGCATTTGTTTAAAACACTAATATTTTCATCAACAACTCTTAAGTCAAGGTATTTACGAACAATATTTTCTTTAACACCTGGCTTTTTATACTCCATATTATTAATCAAATCCCTTACTTTAAACCTGAAAGAATGCTTCGCGTAAGGACACTCGTTAAAAGGAGTATTTAACTGTTTTAAGAAACTATAAGTCATTATTTCCTTTTCTTTTAATAAGTATAAAGGCTTTACTTTTCTAGTGAAACCTTCTATTTTTGAAGTTATAGG
>SKFY01000055.1 GCA_007117755.1 Candidatus Woesearchaeota archaeon
ACTGTATTATTTTTAGTTATTATAGCGCTTGTTGTTGTTTATTTGCTTTTTAATCTAATAACTAGTATTGATATAAATGGGAATACAATTGCGATAATACCTATAAAAGGTGAAATCAGTGGTCAGGGTCCTTCTCAAGGATTCTTTTTAACTGGGCCTAGTGCCTCTAAAATTGTTGAAAACATAAGGAGGGCTGATGAAGATCCTTCTATAAGTGGGATATACTTAGAAATTGACAGTCCTGGTGGTACCCCGGTTGCGAGTCATGAAATCGTAAAAGCTGTTAAGAGAACTCAAAAGCCTACTGTTGCTGTAATAAAAGATATTGGTGCTAGTGGTGCTTACTGGGTTGCTAGTGCGGCTGATCACGTGATAGTTGATGAATTATCTTTAACTGGGAGTGTTGGTGTTCAGGGTAGTTATCTTGGTTTTTATGGCTTAATGGATATTTATAACGTGACTTATGAAAGAATTGCTGGTGGGGAATATAAAGACTTGGGAACTCCTTTTAGGGAGATGACTGATTTTGAAAAATCTGCTTTGGCGTCTAAAGTTGATCAGATGCATGAATTCTTCTTAAATGATGTTGCTGAGTCTAGAAATCTTTCTCCTGAGGCTTATGAAGAAGTAAAATCTGGTATATTTTTCATTGGTTTAGAGGCTTATGAGCTTGGTTTAGCTGATGAATTAGGTGGGGATATTGAAGCTATAAATTATTTTGAAGAGCTTTTAAATACTTCTGTGAGGACTAGGAAATTTGAGGAAACTCCTAGTTTATTTGGTTCTTTATGGGGTATTAGTCAAGATCAGGATAATAAATTATTGTTAAAATGAAAGTAGTTCATATACAGGCTAGGTTAAAAGGAGAATTTAAATTACCTAGTAGTTACTTAAAAAAGTTGCCTGGAAAAATTGCTATCTTCACTACTATACAGCTCATGAATAGCTTGCCTAATATAGTTAAGCAGATTCAAGAGGCTGGTAAGAAGCCTCTTATTTTTAAAACTGGTCATACTAGGAATAAAGGTCAAATATTGGGTTGTAATGTTCAAAATTTTGAGGATTATGCTAAAGAAGAATTTGACGCGTTTCTTTATATTGGTGATGGTTTTTTTCATCCTCAAGCGTTGGTTTGGAAAAATGAGGGTAAGCCTGTTCATGTTTATAATCCTTTCACGGGAAAAGATTATGTGTTAGGTGGTAGGGATATTGAATTGATAAAAAAAAGGTATTATGCTAGTATTAGTAAATTTCATTTCTCTAAAAATATTGGTGTTTTAATAACTACTAAGCCTGGTCAGATGTTGATAAAAAGGGCGCAGGAGCTTAAAAAAGAATATCCTGATAAGAACTTCTACTTCTTCATAGAAAATACTTTGGATTTTGGTATGTTAGAAGAATTTCCTTTTATAGATGTATTCGTAAATAGTATGTGTCCGAGGGTGCCTTTTGAAGATCAAGTAAATATTTCTAAACCTGTTGTTAATTTAGAAGATGTGAAGAAAAAAGATCCTCATAGGGCTTTGGTGCATGAAAAAGGAAAATATAACAAAGAAATATAATATTTTATCTTTTCAATTCTTTAAGTCTTCCTTTAAGAAAAACTAACTTTTCTTCAGCTTCTGAAAAAGACAAAGGCTTAATACCGGTATCGACATAAAAATCAACCAAACTGCTTATTAACTTAAATACATCACTTGATATTAAATCTGAAGAATTTAAATACTTACTTTCGATGAATTTAGCCTTGTCAATAACCTCAACTGTTAAGCCGTTTTCTGAATATAAAGAATAAAAATTAATCAAGTCTTCAGCAACACTTTTTTCTAAACGCTTCATCATACAACCTCTTTATTAAAACCGTTCAAGGCCAACCATTCTCATCATAATAATCCCTTAAACGCTTTAAAGAATCCAATAAATCCTTGGCTTCCTCTACAGAAACCTTACCTAAAAATATAAAACCAGCTTTACCAGCAGCATGAGAAACATCTTTAGATAATAAACTTGGTATCCCGTAACTCGTATCACAATCTAAACCTCTATCTCCTAACTCAGGATCTTCAGGATTCTCAATAAAATCCTCATAAAGCTTAATAAGCTCTTCCACACCTTTCTTTTCCAACCGACTAAAACTACTCATTTTTAAACACGATTAATTAATACTACCAAGGACTGCCTGTATTTTTATTTACTTTTCCGTCCATTAGGTCTTTTATGGCTGCAGCATAATTATTTAGTCTATAATCGTCTTTATCTTCATTCAAATATTTATATTTTGCCCCGGTTATAGTTCCTTCGGGTGCGTGAACGCTGAGAGCATTTGTTTTTGAATTAAATGTTTTTATGTAATTAGTCTTGCCTATGGATTCACTCATGGGGCCTGAGTAATCAAAATCGGAGTTGTCTAAAATAGTATCTAAATGTTCTCTTCCTTTAATAATAGGTTTGTTAAATTTATTTGGATTGTTTATGTTTAAAAAGTCTGAGGTTCTTTCACCTATTGGTTTATACATATTATCTTTTAATTCATTAAAATATTTAGATTGTAATGAACCTGACATTAAACCAGTGCTTTTTTCTTTATTAGCTAAATCTAAAGTAGTATCGAAATCAACAAGAGGTTTTGTTTTGATTGGTTCTGGTATTTCGAAGTGGTTTTTTGTGATTTCTATTATGTTGTTTATGTGTGTTTTTTCTTGGTTTTGGTTGTGTCTTTGTATTGTGTTGTTTATGTATGTTTGGTTTTCTTGTGTGGTTGTGTTGAAGGTTTGTATGGGTTTGTAGTCTTGGTTTTGGTTTATTTTTGTTTTGATTGGTTCTGGTATTTCGAAGTGGTTTTTTGTGATGTCTAGTAGTTCTTGTATGTGTGTTTTTTCTTGGTTTTGGTTGTGTCTTTGTATTGTGTTG
>SKFY01000021.1 GCA_007117755.1 Candidatus Woesearchaeota archaeon
CAAAAAAAAGACATAAAGAATTTTGATATAGAACAAGATAATTTGGAGAATATATTTAGGAGGTTGATTTATGAAAAGTAAATGGATAAGCTTTTATAACTTGTTCAGAAGAGAATTCCTGAGGTTTTTCAAAGTTCCTAATAATACTATTTTTCCACAGTTAATCACTGTTTTGTTTTTCTTTTTAATATTCGGTATTGCTTTAGGCACGAGGATAAGAGAGGTTTCAGGAGTGGAGTATTTCCTATTCATATTGCCTGGTTTGTTTGTTCAAACTTTAATCAACGGTAGTTATTCTAACCCTTCCGGTTCATTGTTTTTTTCTAGGATGTTCGGTAGTATAAACGATGTTTTAATAGCGCCTATATCTTATTTACAATTCATATTCGCGCATATATTCGCTGGTATGATGAGAGGATTTTTTTTAGCTGCGGGAACTATAGTTATAGCTTTGTTTTTTACAAATATCCAAGTAAATGATTGGCTTATCATGTTGAGTTATATAGTGCTCATAGCCTTTTTATTTGCGTGTTGTGGAATCTTAATAGGTCTTTGGAGTAAAGAATTTGAGCAGTTGAATATTTTTATTAATTTCGTCGTGACTCCTTTGACTTTTTTAGGAGGTGTTTTTTATACCTTGGACATGGTCCCGGAGTGGATGGCTTTAATTACTCAGTTAAATCCTATTTTTTACATGATTAATGGTGTTCGTTATGGTATGATTGGGGTTCATGACGGCTCTGTTTATGCAGGTCTTTTCTTTTTAGGTATAGCGAGCATATTAATATTTTCCTGGGTTTATTATTTGGTAAGAACAGGTTATAATCTTAAAAATTAGGAAAGAAAAAGATTTAAAAAAGAATAAGTTTTATAGCTTATTTATGAAAAGCTGGTTTGGATACGTAAGCATAGCACTTTCTGTTCTTTTGCCTCCCGTAGGAGCTATACTAGGAGGTATTTTGTTAAAGAATGACTATAATGATACTAAAGCACTTATTAGTGTTATAATAGGAACTGTTTTAACATTGGCAATTATAATAACGAGTTTTTTAAACATAATATAACAATTAGTTATTTGGTAAAGTATTAAATAATACTTCGTATTATCTTTTAGTAACGCGGATTAAGGAAAGGGGGTTTGATAATTATGTTAAAGGATTTGAAAACAGAAAAAATAATTTCTCAAGATTTTGCAGAGATAGATTCGGAAGAAAGATTGAGTAAGTTAGTGCCTTATTTTAAAGGAACAAGAGATATAGTCATAGTTAAAAATAAAGACGTTTATGCAGGAGTTATATCTAAAAAAGATTTGATAAGATCAACTGCTAAACCCTCTTCTACAAAGGTTAAGAATATTGTTAGGAGGTGTCCTAAGATAAGTAAAGGTACTAATTTGTTAGAGGTTTCTCGTTTAATGATAGAAAATAATATGTCTCACTTACCAGTTTTTGAAAATGAAAAAATAGTAGGTGTTGTGAAGATAGATGATTTGTTAAGAGAAGTTTTAAGTCAGAAGCCTTCTTTTAAAGCAAAGGATGTTATGACTAGTAACCTTGTGTGTTTAGAACCTAGTGATAGTGTTACTAAGGCTTTAATAACGTGTAGAGAGCATAATATTTCTAGAATACCTATAATTAGCAAAGATAAATTAGTGGGTTTAGTATCTTTACATGATATAATAACTCCGAAGTTATTAGGTCCTGTGGAAGGATTAACCACTCATGATTTAATAGCGGAGAAAAACAGTATTTTTGATATGAATTTAGAAAATATCATGAATAAAGAAGTTTATACAGTTACTGAGAATATGACTGCTAATGATTTAATAAAAAAAATGTTTGAAAAAAACATTAGTAGCTTAATAGTGGTTGAATACGAAAAACCCGTGGGTGTACTTACAAAGAAGGATTTGTTACAACAAGCACTTTATGAGTCTGAAGAAGCGGATAAGGAGATAATCATACAAATAATTAGTAAAGTTGATATTAATAAAAAAGCCATAATACAAGAAATAAAAGATTTTGCTAAGAAAAACGAAGAGGATTTGGGACCTGGTTATATAAACGCGCATATAACCAAGCATAAAGAAACTTTTAAAGATCAAAACTTGTTACATTGTAGATTAAGGATTAGGTGTAAACAACAGTACGATGTTAGCTCGGAAGGTTATGGAGAAGAATACTTAATGAAAGAGGCTTTTAGAAAGTTAAAGCACCAGATGTATAAAGAAGGTAAGAAAAAAGTCAGTCCTGAAGAAGTATATGAATATACTAATACAGGAGCTTTATAGATAAACTCTTGAGAAGTTTTTGAGAATATGAACGTCTTTTTCTTTATAGCCTAGCTCTAAACATAATTCTTTTTGAGCAATAAGCATAGGCACTTCTCCATGAGTAGGTATTACTTTTTCAGGATTTATAATCTTTATAAACTCTCTATGATCTTCCCTACACGCATGACCAGAAACGTGTAAGTCAGTAAATATCCTAACTTTCTTACTTTTTAATTTAGATTCTAACACAGACCGATTCCTAAAATTGTCTTCATTAGGTATTATTTTACAACAAAACAAAACAAGATCTTCATAGTTGAAAGGGAACAAATTATTTTTAGTCAGCCTACTAAGAACAGCTTTAGGCTCACCCTGATGACCCGTGACGATAAATAATTTGTCCTCTGTATTCTTAACTTTTTTGAAGTAGTCTTCTAATTTAGAACCAAACCTTACAAAATCAGCCCTTTTTTCAAAATTAATAATACCCGCGTTTTTAGCAGCGTCTAAGTACTTTGATAAACTCCTACCTACAAAAACAGGCTTTCTTTTCAAAGACTCTGCTAATTCCACAATGGTTTTCAAACGTACAATATGGCTTGAAAAAGTAGTTACTACAATGTTTTGATTATTAGAAGAAACCCCTAATAAAACATCTCTCATCATCTCCCTAGCAATACTTTCACTAGGTGTTTTTCTAGGGTCTAAAGCGTATAAAGAATCTAATATTAAACCTTTAACATTCTTTAATTCTTGCATGGCTTTGTAATTAGGTTTAGAGCCCATTATAGGCGCGTTATCTAATTTGAAATCATTAGCGTACACCACGCATCCTTCAGGTGTGTGAACGACTATTATGACTGTTTGTGGAGTGCTATGCGTTACGCTTATGAATTCAACGCTTAAATTTTTAGAGATTTTAAATTTGGAATTTTCTTTGTGACTTATTAAATCAGATTTTAAAGATTGTTTTTTATCTTTTAGCAAAGCTTTTAACACTTCTATGGTGAAGTCCGTGCCGTGAACAGGAACTTTTATTTTACTAGTGTAAAAAGGAATTGCTCCTACGTGGTCAAGATGTGCATGACTTACACAAATGGCTTTAACAGCTTTAAAATCTTCTTTGACGCTTAACAAATCAGGCACTGCTTTTTCTCTTACTAAAGTGCTTAAAGGGATTTTAAAAGGAACATCTTCGTCTTCTGTTAATCTAATATAATTCTCCATATGCAGTCCTAAGTCTAGCATTACTGCTTCATCTTTATACTTGACAATTACGCAGTTCCTTCCAATCTCTGAAAAACCCCCTATGGGTATTACTTCTATCATTTTATTATTTATTAGAAAACTTTTTATTTATAAATCTTTACTAGATAATAAGAAATGGTTGCTAAAATAAATACTGATGAAGCCAAAAAAATCTTAAGTGAAGAAAATTGTGTGTTATTAGATGTTAGGACTGAAGAAGAATATTCTTTAGATAAAATAAATCCTTCTGTACACTTGGATTTATTTGATGATTTTGAAAAAAAGATTGGTAATTTAGATAAAGAAAAGAAGTATTTGGTTCTTTGTAGAAGTGGTAATAGAAGTAGGGTGGCGACTAGTATTCTTAGGGATGAAGGTTTTGAAGCTTATAATGTTGAAGGCGGAATACTTGATTGGTGAATAAATAAGAAGGAGTATGAGTGCAGGAGAAGGGATTCGAACCCCCGAACCCACTAAGGGACTGGATGTCACAAACGCTTATTTTAATCATCGCATAATAATTAGCTCATCACTCAAATAAAAACTCTTTGTGGGCTTGAGCAAAAGCGAAACCCACAGCTTGTTAACCGAGCTTTCAGTTACTTGAGTCCAGCGCGTTTGACCACTTCGCTACTCCTGCATAATAGTTTTCTTAGATAACTTGTTTTATTATTAATAAGTATCGATTTGATTAGTAAAAAAAAGAAAAAGAATTTGAATAAAAAATTTTTTTTTGAGATTATAGTTTGAATTTGGATATTTTGTCTTCGATTTTTTTCAGTGTGTAGTCTAATCTGTCTAATTCGTTTACTGTGAATTGTTTCTTTTCTTGCACAACGTTTTTTTGTGTGGATCCCGGTATTATTTGGTTAAATGAAGGTGGTGCTTGTTTGTCTAGTTTCTTTTTTAGTTCGTTGTTTGTTAATAATTTTTCTAGTTCTAAACCGTGTTCTCCCATTAGTTTCATGTTGTCTTCCATTCTTTTGATGGCTTGTAATTTTTGTTCTTTTATCTCTATTAATGGGTGTTGTTTTTTTTGCATTAGAACCACTTCTTTAGAAGCTAGTAATAAGTGTTTTCTGAATTTTTCAGGTTGATTAATCCTGTGATATAAGGTCATTTTTTGTATTCCTCTGCTAATAAAGATTTTATTTTTTTGAGTTGGGTTTCGACTTTAGCTGCGTCTTCTTCCCAGGATTTTATGAATTCTTCTTCTTTAATCCTTATTTTTTTAAGTTCTTCTATTTCTTTTTTGGTTTCTTCTAATCTTTCATTCACTTGATTGAGTACATTTTCAACGTCTTTGTATTCGTCTAATTTAACGTATAATGGATTATTCATTCATATCACCTTTATCAAATAATTTTCTATCGACATATAGTAAGCTTTGTTTCATGTCTTCTAAAGCATCGTTGGCTTTGTTTAAAGTGTTCATTTCCCAATCGTGGCTTTCGTGTATTTCTTCGGTTAAGCTTTTGTCTTTTTGACTTTTTGCTTTTAAGTCGTTTTTTAAAGCACAAATTTTAATATAATTAGTAGATTCTACAAATATTGATTTTACGTCTTCAGGGATTTCGTTTTCAGTTATTTTTTCTTTAACTTCCTCTTCCTCTTTTTTTTCTAAGTCGAATCCTGGTAATTCTTCGTCGTCTTCATCCTCTTTTTCTTCGGTTTTTTTTATTTCGAAGCTGGGTAGTTCTTTTTCGTATTCGGGTGGTGTTTCTTCTGGTGGTTCTTCTTTTTGTTCTTCTGGTACGAATTCGTCAAGTCCTAAGTCGAAGTCTAGGTCTTCTTCTGTGAAATCCGGTATTTCGAAAGACGCGTCTTTATCAACTAATTTGGTGGTGTTTTTTTCGAGTGGTTTTTCTTCTAAAGAAGGGTTTTGTTCCGTATTATTAGTTTCCGTGTTTGATTCATAACCCTGCATTCGAGGTTCTGTTTCTTGAGAAGGATTCGTCGGACTGGGAGGTTCAGGTTGAGCAGGCTCTTGAACAGCCTCAGCTTCATCTTCTTCACTTTTTGGGGTGGCTTCATTAAATTCTTTATTTTCGAATTGTTGAGGAGGGCTTTGCGGATTTGTTTCTTGAGAAGTATTCGTCGGCGCAGGGGGTTCAGGTTGAGCAGGCTCTTGAACAGCCTCAGCTTCATCTTCTTCATTTTGGGGGTTGTCCGAGTATGTTTCAGGTTGGTTGGGTTCTTCTTTTTGGGAGAAAGATTTTTTTAGAGCTTTCATTTTCTCATCTAGTTCCCTGTCTAGTGCTTCTGTGTCTGCGGGGTTATTGGGATAATCTGGGTTGTTGGTTTTATCTTTAGAAGATTCTTGAGTTTTATCGTTTTCTCCTCCACCCGCTTTATTTTTTAAAAACCCGAAGATTATAGCTCACCTCTATGAAAAGTCGGTACGGTAGTATTAAAACCTTTCTTGTCACTCTACAATCATAACGAATACTTGTCGTTGATTCTGGGAACATAAACTTTTGCATCTAGATTTTGTTCAGCCCAGTCTTTTAAAGCATTGACTGATTCTTCATCTCCATGTTGAAAAATGACGTGTTTTGGATTGATTTCAGTAACGTATTTTTGAAGATCTTCTCTGCCTACGTGTCCTGAAAAGTCAAATTTTTCAACTTCGCATTTAACTTCTGTTTTCCAACCATCTAAATAAACATAGCCTTCTTCTAATAAGTGTCTACCGTTAGAATTTTTAGCTTGAAATCCCATTAAGCAAACTAGGTTTTTCTCATTATGCCATAATTCCTTTAAATAATTAAGAACTGGTCCTCCTTGTAGCATACCTGATGTTGAAACGTAGATTCCTTGTTTTTTTAAAGCGTGTTTTCTTTTCCTTTCACTGCTGACCCATTTGACTCTTTCATAAAACATTTTTCTCAGGATTTCTTTATTATCAACGAATTTGCTTTTATTAGCTAATATTTTCCTAGTTATTTGTTTAGCCATACCGTCTAGGTATATGGGGACGTCAGAGTCTAATTCGTTTAGAAGGATTAAGGTTTCCTGAGCTCTTCCAAGAGCAAAAACAGGTATTAATACAGAGCCTCCTCTGTCCAGGGTTTCTTTTATTTTTTTTAAAAATTTTTTAATAAGATCGGGCCTGTCGGGTAAGTCTCTGTAACCGTATGTGGATTCTGTTATTAAAACATCTACGTTTTTTCTTTCATTAGACATTACAGTGTTGAACATTAAAGGAGTTTTTTTAGTATTGAAATCGGCTGTGTAAAGCAATCTCTTGTTTTCTACTTCTACAAGTATCATTGCGCTTCCTGGTATGTGACCCGCGTTTAAATATTTGAATCTTAAATCTTTATGTCTGTACCATTTATCAAAACTGACTAATCTGGTGTCATCCCTGACTTTTTTTAAATCGGTGTTGTTGTAAGCTACGTGAAAATTTTTAATCCTGTGTATTTTAAAAGAATCTTTTAGTAATATTTTTGTTATACCGAATGTTTGACGCGTGCAAAAAATAGGTCCTTCTAAGTTTCGGTGTTCGAATAGTGGAAGTCCTCCTGAGTGGTCTAGATGTGCGTGGCTTAAAAAAACACCATCGAATTCTTTGATATCACGAACGTTTTCGGGAAATAATAAGCCTCCTGGTTTGAACTTGATACCTACGTCAAACAAGTATTTGTTTCCTTTATCTGTTCTTAGTTCTATGCAGCTTCTTCCTACTTCTGATGCTCCGCCGTGAAATATTAAATCCATTTTTTTTATTTGTTAGTTAATTCTTCTATGTCCTCGTCTAATTTTTTTAACATTGCTTCGGTGTCTGATTCTTCTTCTGCTTGTTCTTTTTCTACTTGTTCTATTTCTTTTTCATCATCTTCTCCCGATTCTTCTTCTTGAGAGTGATCACCGAATATGTCTTTTGAAGACGGTTTTTCATCTTCAGAATTTTCTTGTGATTCTTCTTCTGTTTTTTCAGATTCATCATTGTTTTCTTCTTTTTGTGATTGTTCTTTTTCTGATTCTTCAGAATCATCATCTTTTTCTTCCTCGGAATCATCTTCAGAACTTTCTTGTGATTCTTCAGTTGATTTGTCGGATTCCTCCTCTTCAGAATCATCACCGAATATATCCTTAGAAGATAATCCTTCATCACCAGAATCATCTTCAGACTCTTCAACTCTTGTCTTTACACCATCAAGTTTTTTATCGAATTCTTCCAAGTAATCCTTGACATCATCACCATCATCTTTAACATCTGCTTTTTTCAAATTGTTTAAAGCGTGATCAATATCCACTTCTTTACTTTGGTAAACTTCTAACTGGCCAATCTTATCAGTGTCAACTTTGACGTTCTTGAAAATTTCTTGCATTTCAGGCTCTTCCACATCAAAATATTCGTGGAATTTATCAGTGATTTTTAATTTATAACTTCTACCACTAGCCTCTTTAAAAATTAGTTTTTTCTTTTCTAAATAAGCAACGTGATCATAAGCGTGTTGTCCACGGGTTTTAATAATTTCACTTTGTAAAACAGGGCTTTTGTAAGCTATTAAAGCCAAGGTTTCCATTATGGACTTCGGAATCTCAGCATCAGAAACTACTTCCCTGACGAAATCAGAATATTCTTCTTTAACATTTATTTTCCAAGATTCTTCTTCAGAAAAAACTTTTAAACAAGTATCGGATTTTTCATAAAATTCAGTTAATTCTTCCACTGCTTTCTTAACTTTTTTAGCAGGTAATAAGGTATACGCAGCTATTTCTTCAGCAGACATGAATTTGCCAGAAGCAAATAATACTGATTCGACTTTTTTCTTGTCAGACATTTGGATTTTCACACCTTTACATATTTTCCTTTAGATTCTTTAAGAGTGCCTTCTTTAATCATATTTTCAAGAATGTTTTTTATATCTTCTTCTTTTAAACCTAAAGGCCTAGCTATATCAACAGGTTTTTTAAGCTCGTCCTTAACGATGTATAAAACAGCGTTTCTTACTAAAGCACTTATGTTTCTTTGTAAACCAATATTTTTTGAACTTATATCAATTATTTTCTGATTGTTTTCATGCAACCTAGATAGTAAGTCCCCGAAGAATTCGTTTGCTTCTTTGTTTTTAAAATTTAAACTAGAAGGATTTAATAATTCTATGGAAGCAGGGGTTAGATTAAAAGCGACCCAGCTAACCCTATAAATATTTTCTAATAATAAATCAACATCAGCATAAGCACTGAATAACTCACCTTCTGTTTCTTCAGCAGGTTCTATTTCTTCACGAGTGATTTTTATTCCTTTTTCTTCTTCGATTTTTTTAAGGGCTAATTCTAAGGATTTCTGAACGTGTTCCTTAGGATTACCTACTACTTCGAACATCATATTTATGTGAATCCAGCCTTTTTCTTCAACGTATTCTTTAATTTCTTGCTTTTCCATAACTTAGAAGAGTGTTTAAGATAACTTAAAAACTTTTGTGTTTTTTTTAATATTTTTTGAATAAGAAAAACAATAATGCTAATCCTCCTAATCCGAAGAGAAATAAGTTTTTAAGTTCGGTTTCTGAATCGTTGTTTTGAATTATTTTCGTGGCGGTGTTCGAGTCTTTTTTTTGTTCGGATTCATTGTTTTTTGAAGTCTCTGAATCTTCCCCTCTAGGCGTTTCTTTTTCAGGTTTGTCCTGTTCTTCTTTTTCGTCTTTTCTTAATTTTAAGTGTAGGAAGTCTTTGTGAATAATTTCTTTGTTATCTAATAAAAAAAAACCGATGACTTCTCCAGGTTCTTTTATTTTAACTGAGCGGTTAAAAGTGTCTTCTTCTGCAATAAAAGATTCGTTATGAGCGCTAGATACTATCTTAACCACTCCTCTGAAGCCGTTTGTTCTTACAAAAACGTTAACTTCTTCTCTGAATAAAAGTTGGCGAGTGTAAATATTAGTTATTTCGTACGCCTTGTTTTTTTCGGAAGGCCTGATATATATTCTTTCTTCCGCTTCTAAATCCAATCCTTCTACTTTTAAAGTGTGCATTCCTCCTTCTTCAGAAAAAGGTATGTGGAAAGGAATGGCTAGGTTAAAAGGAGAGTTTTTGTTATTAACGTATACTTTGTGAATTTGGCTTTTTCTTTCGTTTTTTTGTTCTAGCCATATGTCTAAAACTCTTTTATTAGTATCTCCTTTGAAACCTTCTAAGCCAAGGTTTATGAAGTTGTCAGATTTGGATTCTAAAGGAACATGTATTTCTAAAAAAGGATTCTGGGATGATTCTTTGTAAGTCAAAAATATTTCTTTAGTTGATAAATTACAACTAGGTACTTTTGCTTTAACAACATAGCCTTTTTGTTCTTTGATTAAAGGAGGAGTGTATGTTTTTGTAGAAGGATTGGTAGTGCTTACTTTATTACGAACAATTTCACCTTTTAAATTCTCTATCCAATAAAAAACTGTGTGTTTGAAAGTTGTGGAGTCATTACGACAATAATTTATGTTAATGTTTTGACTGCCTTCAGTTATTATTTTATGATTTAAAGATAAAGATAAATTACAACTACAAAAATCTTTTTTTAATTTTTCAGGACCACTCACTTTTAAAGAAATACAAGCAAAATTATTGGATAAGTTATAATCAACAAAATTTAAAGGCTCGGCATAAACACATAATTCATAACTCCCATTCTGATTAAAAAATAATGAGCCAGTGTTACTAGATGCTTGACGATTTATAGTTCTTAATACATCAAAATCTTTTTTTAACACGCCATTAAAGGATAAGTTAAAATTTAATTTTATATCTAAAGAATCAGTTCTTCCCGTTACGTGATCATTATTATAAATACTTACTAAAGAATCATATTCTTGTAAGGTTTTTAATTCGGACTCAATATTAAAATCCACACTTACATCTCTTTCCAAGCCTTCTTCAGCCAAACTAGCCAATAAAAATAATGCGAGTAACATAGTAGTATAAAAAGTGGTAAAGAAAGATTTTAATAAAACAATTACTGCAAAAAAATCGAAAGAATTACGCGTGAGATATTTCTTTTTGTAACTTACACGCTTTACAATACACATCACTACTAGGATAACCACAAGAAAGACATTTGTTTATATCTTTTACAGGCTCGTCTTTTTTCAAAGATAAATATTTAGCTATAATGTTTTGTTTAGAACCAGGAACGTCTTTTTCGAAACTATTGATTAAATCCCTTACTTTTAACCTGAAAGAATGCCTAGCATAAGGACACTCATTAAAAGGAGTGTTCAAACCTTTTATTACGGTATAAGCCATGATTTCTTTTTCTTTTAAAAAATAAAGAGGTTTTATTTTTTGAGTAAAGCCATCAATTTTTTTAGTTATCGGGCCCTGCCTCATAAATATCTTCATTTGAGCCTTGAAAATATTC
>SKFY01000090.1 GCA_007117755.1 Candidatus Woesearchaeota archaeon
AAGAAGAAGAATTTTGAACAAGAGCGGGTTTTTTTTATTTTTATTTATTTAAATTTCTAGATAGGAAAATGAAGATTATAGGCAGAGGAGCAGAAGCAATTACTTACGTAAATGAACAAGGTTTTTTAGTTAAGAAAAGAGAATCTAAAAAATACAGGCTTAAGATTTTAGACGATAAAATAATTAAAACCAGGACTAAAAAAGAAGTTAAACTACTTAAGAAACTAGAAAAACACACTCCTAAAGTCATAACTAGTAACGAAACAGAAATAGTAATGGAATACCTCTCAGGAGTATTATTGAAAGAAATTATTGATAAAGAACCAGAATTATGCAAAGAAGTTGGTAAAATAATTAGTTATATGCACGATACGAACATAGTTCACGGCGATTTAACAACCAGTAATATTATTAAAAAAAATAATGATGAACTAAAATTAATCGATTTAGGCTTGGGAAAGGTTTCTAAAAGGTATGAAGATAAAGCCGTCGATCTTCACTTGTTCAAAGAATCTTTAATTAGCAAACATCACAAAATTTTTAATAAAGCTTGGACTTTTTTTATAGAAAATTATAATCCTGAGGAAAAAGATAAAATAATAACTAGGTTAAATGAAGTTGAGTTAAGAGGTCGTAATAAGAAAAAATGAAATTTTACTTTTATTTACTAATATTATTGTTATTGCTCATGAATGGAGTTGA
The DNA here is from genome assembly GCA_007117755.1 of Candidatus Woesearchaeota archaeon. Classification (GTDB taxonomy): domain Archaea; phylum Nanobdellota; class Nanobdellia; order Woesearchaeales; family 21-14-0-10-32-9; genus SKIS01. The sequence continues at coordinate 703 of SKFY01000090.1, forward strand.
GGCTAGAGAAGGCCACATGACTCTCTTGACAGTGGGCGAAGCCGATGAGAGAAGAATAGGAGGGACTGCTGATCTGTATTTAGAGATAAAACCTGGTTCCGGAAGAGTTTTTATAGATAGTTTTCCTCTTACACAGTTAGATACTCAAATAACTACGCGTTATTCTAGAGATGTTGCTTGTAATTTTTTAGATATAGATTGTTCAAATAAGGATTTTTTTTATACAATAAGGGCAGGGACTAGTTTAATAGGAGGTCCTAGTGCAGGAGCTGGAAAGACTATTCTAACAATAGCCTTATTAGACAATGAAAGAATTAAATCTGATGTTTTGATAACAGGAACCATTAATAGTGGGGGAATAATAGGTCCTGTATCTGGTATTGGAGAGAAAGCTAAGGCCGCTGAAGATCTAGGTTTCAAGGTTTTGTTAATTCCTAAGTGGAGTTCTAATAATACGGATGCCTTAGAAGATTTTAATTATGGAGAATTTTATGGCGTAGAAGATTTAGAAATAGTTCCTGTTTCTACGGTTGAAGAAGCTTTAAATTTTTTTGTTGAAAAAGATTATACTCGTGAGCATAAAGAATTGGAAATACCTTCTGATTATTTAGATATTATGAGTTTTATTAGTTCAGATTTATGTGATAGGACTAAATTTTTATTGGGTGAAGCCAGTAATGATAGTGAATCTTACAGTATTGCTTCGGATAATTATTTGTTAGCTCAAAATGTTAGTGCGAACGAGAATTATTATAGTTCTGCTAGTTATTGTTTTGGAGCAAATGTAATTTTAAGAAATATTTTATATGAAAATTTGTCTTCTGAAGAGATTGATTCTTTAAGAAATGTTTTGTTTGTCGAGTTAAACGAGTTTAGTGAGTTTATTAATAATTATGATTTGGAAACTATTAGTGATTTGGAAACCAGCATAATTGTAAAGGAAAGGTTGTTAGAGGCCGCCAGGGTTTTAGAGCAAGAGACTAATACTATAGGTTATGCAGAGGAAAGATTGTATAGTGCTTATGCTTGGTCTAATTTTTTTAATTATGAAGGTGAAGAAGTTAATTTGGAAGATTCTTTTTTGAGAAATGCTTGTCTTACTAAAATTAGTGAAGTTGAGGAAAGAGTTAATTATGTTGATTTTCTTTTTGGTTCTGGTTCTGTTGATGAATCTTATATTAATGAGTTAAGAAATATTTTTAGTACGAGAGATTATCCGTTTTGTATTTTTAGAGCTACTAATATTAAAGCTGATATTAATTCTTTAATTTTGAGCAGTACTATCCCTTCTGATTTGAGAGAGGCTGTTGCTAAGGACAAAGTAAGTATAGCTAAGCAACAGATTAGTTTTAGAGAGAGTTTTCCTATTATTGGTTTTAGTTATTATACTTATGCTGAGGCTTTGGTAGAATCTGATCCTAGATCTTCCATAATTTTTTCTGAGTACGCTATAGAATTTAGCAATTTAGATATGTATTTTAGTAAAGGTGATTTGAGAAACGATCTTTATTTTGATTATGTTTTTATGGATGCTCGTTTTTTCTTGGGTTTTTCTTTGGGAGCTTTATTTATTGTTTTGTTAAGTCTTACAAGTAGAAATTTATTATTTAAACCCAGGAAGATTTCTAGAAGAAATCCTCCCGGGAAAAAGAGGTGAGTATGAATTTACACTATTATAAAGTAATAACAACTATTTAAAGTTTTCTATAGTGTAGTAACTAGAAAATGAATACAAAAGAAAAATGTGGATTGTGTAACAGGAAAACAACAGTAAAATTAGCTTATTCAGCACATAATTTTTGCGATAAACACTTTTTAGAATACATTGAAAAAAGAATTCGTAAAGAAATTAGAGACTACAAACTAAATACTAAAAAAAAATACGGCATAAAAAAAACCAACAATCACGAATACGAACTCACCAAATATTTCTTAGAAAAAGCATTCAATAACATGTTAAAAATAGAAGACTCGGAAAAAGGCGAAATAATACCCACTAGCCTAGACAAAGAAATAAACACGTTTTTAAAAATTTTTATAGAGAATAAATCATTAGACATCACCAAAATAAAACCTCTTCGAGCAGTAACCGATTACGAACAAAAAGAATTATGCAGAATACTAGGCCTGAAATATAAAAACACCACTGAAAAAATACCTCACTTAGAAGAATTAGAAGAAAATCACCCAGGTACAAAATTTTCTGTTTTGAAAAGCTTGAAAAGTTATGAAGAAAATCTTAAAAAACACTCCTTTAAAAGCGTAAAAGTTCCGATTAAAGAGTAATATTTCTTATTAAAAAATACTCCTTATAGAAATTTTATGAAAAAAGCATTGTTAGCAACCATATTTTTTTTACTAGTAATTTTATTACTTCAAAACGAGCAAGATGTTTATGAAATAAAAATTTATTTTTGTCCAGAAGACAATTGTGAAAAAGTATACGTGGACAATATTTTAAATAACGACCATGTTTTTTGCGCTTTTTATTCTTTGTCTAACGAAGCCATCATTAATGCTTTAAATAAAGTTAATTCAGAAATAATTGTTCACGAAGGAAATAGACGTGGTTTGATGCATCATAAGTTCTGTGTTTTAAACAATACTCATTTAATTTTAGGTAGTGCTAATCCCACAGATAACGATTTTTTTAATAACCATAATAATGTTTTATTAATTAAATCTAGTCGTCAAGTCGAGCGTTACACTGCGGAGTTCAATAGATTATCCGGGGTTAATTATAATTATCCAAGCAACCTAGATTTAAAGAGTTATTTTTGTCCTTATCATTCTTGTCAAGATGTTATTTTGAACATTTTGAATAGTGCTGAAGAAAGTGTTTTTGTTTTGAGTTTTACATTTACCGATCATGATATTGCTCGTTCTTTAGTTAGAAAGAACCTAAAAGGATTAGATGTTAAAGTTGTTACTGATAATTTTCAGAATAAGCAGTATTGGGTAGAGCCTTTCTTGTCTAAAAATAGTATTGATGTTAAAGTTAATACTGGTAATATTCAGCATAATAAAGTGTTTATTATAGACGACGATATCGTTATTACAGGTTCTTATAATCCTACAAGAGCAGCTCATACTATTAATAACGAGAACCTTTTAGTTATTGAAAATGAGCAAGTAAATATAATTTACAAAGAATATTTCTATACTATTTGGAATAGAAACATTTAAATAAACAGATGTATTTACTTATCATATGAAAAATGAAAACATATTAAGTTGTTGTTTAGAAAAAGGCATGACTGAAGAAGAAGGTTACGAAGCTTACAAAGTATTTTTTAGAACTTTCAATTCAGAAATAAGAATAAAGATAATGAACGCCTTAAGAAGAAAAAAGTTGAATGTACAAGAAATAATAAAAGAAACCGGTTTAGAACAAACCCTCGTCTCTCATAATTTAAAAAAGTTAAGCCACTGCGGCTTCGTAGAAAAAGAAGTGAAGGGAAAGTATCGTTACTACAGTTTAAACAAAAAAACTATAGAGCCTGTATTAGATAGTGTTAACAAACACATGAGTAATCATTGTATACACATAGTTAGAGGTGAAAGATGAAATATAAAGTTAAAGGGATGCACTGCGCTAGTTGTGTAGCGAATGTAGAGAAAGAAGTAAAGAAAAAAGGCGGGAAAAATGTGAAGGTTAGTTTAACCACTAATTCTCTTGAAACAACTAGTATTTCTGAAAAAGATATTAAAGAAGCTCTTAAACGAGCAGGTGGTTACGAACTAGATACTTCTCAAAAAGAAGATTCTTCAGAATCTTCTGAAGAAAAAGAGTTAAACGAGTCTTACAAGAAAATGATGCATGCAGTTGTTTTTGCAACTGTTATTATGGGTTTAATGATGATCCACATGTTCATAACCCCTATCCCTTATTACTTTTGGATCATACAATTATTAGCATTCCCTGTAGTGTTCATTTATGGTTGGAACACTCACAAATCTACTTTCAAAGCATTAAGATATTTTAATGCGAATATGGATACACTAATAACACTAGGTTCTGCAGTACCTTACATGCTTAGTTTCGTGGCCATATTCTACGAAGTTACTACTTTTTCTGAGATGGCCGCAACGATTATGACATTCCATTTAATAGGTCGTTATTTAGAAGTTAAAGCAAAAGGCAGAGCATCCTCTTCAATAAAAAAACTATTGAACCTCGGAGCTAAAAATGCAATTATCATCAAAAATGGAAAACAACACATAGTTAGAATAGATGAAGTGAAAAAAGGAGACATTATAATAGTAAAGCCTGGAGAAAAAATCCCCACAGACGGCATCGTAATTAGTGGAGAGAGTAGTGTTGATGAAAGCATGGTTTCAGGGGAGAGTTTGCCTGTTGAGAAAAGCAAAGGAAGCGAAGTTATAGGTGCGACAATTAACCAAGACGGCATGTTAAAGATTAAAGCCACTAATGTTGGTAAAGACACTTTCTTAAGCCAAGTTATCCAATTAGTCGAGGAAGCTCAAGGGAGCAAAGTCCCGATACAAGAGTTTGCCGATAAAGTAACCAGTTATTTCGTGCCTGGTGTTTTAATCATAGCAGTATCAGCATTCTTTTCTTGGTTGTTATTCCCTGATTTTTTCATTAACATCGTAGAAACTGCAAATTTACCATGGACTAATGCTGAAGCACCCATATACACTTTAGCAATACTCGCCACTGTAGCAGTATTGGTTATTGCTTGTCCTTGTGCTCTTGGATTAGCAACACCAACAGCTTTAATGGTAGGATCTGGTTTAGGCGCTGATAAAGGCATTTTGATAAGGAAAGGCGAAGCTATTCAGACCATGAAAGATGTTAAAACAATAGCCTTCGATAAAACTGGAACTTTAACAAAGGGAAAGCCTGAAGTTACGGAAGTATTAGCATATAAAGGAAGTGAAAAAGAACTATTGAAAATCGCTGCTTCTTTAGAAGCTAGTTCAGAACATCCACTTGCGAAAGCTATATTGAAGAAGAATAAAGAAAAATTATACTCTGTTAAGAATTTTAAAATAATTAGAGGAAAAGGCGTCGAGGGAAAAATAAGTAACAAGACTTATTATTTGGGAAGTAAAAAATTAATAGGTGAAAAAGTAAGTTATGACGAGGAAGATTTGAAAAAATTCGAGGATAAAGGACAAACAACAATGCTTTTATCTGATGGTAAAGAAGTTCTCTGTATAATAGCCGTCGCTGACACTCCTAAAGAAGATGCTAAACAAGTAGTGTTTGAACTTCACAAGTTAGGGTTTGAAACAGTTATGATAACAGGAGATAATAAAAGAACCGGTGAAGCAATAGCCAGAGATATAGGCATTGACAAAGTCATTGCAGAAGTCCTCCCCGGAGAAAAATCAGAAGCCGTAAAGAAATTACAAAAAGAAGGACTTGTTTGTTTTGTCGGAGACGGCATAAACGACGCGCCAGCTCTTAAACAAGCAGACGTCGGAATCGCAATAGGAACAGGAACAGACATAGCCATAGAATCAGGAGATGTCGTGATTGTTAAAGGAGAACTGAACAAGTTATTATCCGCTATAAGATTGAGTAACGCGACTTTTAAGAAAATAAAACAAAACCTTTTCTGGGCTTGGTTCTATAACGTCGTGGCAATACCAATAGCTTTTGTAGGATTATTACACCCTATGATAGGAGCTGGAGCCATGGCAATGAGCAGTGTAAACGTGGTTTGGAACTCCACAAGATTAAAAAAAGCTAATATTTGAGCATAAAAAAGTTTATAAAACTAAACTAGATACCGAATACAGGTGATTTTAAATGAATATACTCAACGTGAATTTTAATGAGATAAACGCAAAGAGAGAAAATAAACCTAAAGGACAAATCAACATAAATAACAATATAAAAATAGAAAACATAGAAGATAGTAAGATAGGCGCTGCCGACAAGAAAAAAGGTGTTAAAATAAGTTTTAAGTTCTCAACAGATTATGAACCAGGCTATGCACATATAGAGCTAAAAGGATCTTTATTACTTTTAGAAGATGCTAAAAAAGCCAAGGAAATGCTGGATAATTGGAAAAACAAAAAAAACTTAAATCAAGACTATGGAAAAACAATAATCCAGGCTATTATGAACAGATCATTAATAGAAACAGTCATAATTAGCAGAGAAATAGATCTTCCAACACCTATAAGACTACCTACTGTAACAGACAAAACCGAAAGCAAATAAGTAAAATAAAAAAAAAGAATGAGGAGTTGGTTAAAAAAATGACTGGGATAAGACTTAAAGTAACTGAGACGATACAAGACGATGTTAATAAAGGAATAGTCAGAATAGATTCTAGATACATGAAAGAATTAGAGGTTAGGGAAGGTCATTTTGTAGAGATAAAAGGCTCAAGAAGCACAGTCGGTATAGTAGATAGAGCTCTACCAGGAGATATAGGTCTTAACATTATTAGAATGGACGGCCTCTTAAGAAGAAATTCCAAAGCAGGTATTGGTGAATACGTCACAGTTAAGAAAATAGAAGTGGAAGAAGCAAAAAAAGTAACTATAGCACCTGCTAACGAAGGAGTTATTGTAAGTACTAATAATCCAGAAATTTTCAAAATGGGTCTGTTAGGAAGACCAATTCTAAAAGGTGATTTAATATCTTTAGGAGGAACGCCTAGAAGAATGAGCGCCATGAGTAATATTGGCAGGCTAGGAGATATATTCGGAGGCTTAAACGATGAAGAAAAATTCTCAGGGGTTTTCGGATTAGCAGATATTAAATTCATAGTAACCGATACGGATCCTAAACAAAAAGCAACAGTAATAACAGAAAATACTAAGATAGATTATAATCAAGAAGGAGTCAAGCCTAAAGAAGAGGAAGAAAAAACTTTTGAAGTTAGTTATGAAGACGTTGGGGGATTACAAGAAGAAGTTACTAAGATAAGAGAAATGGTGGAATTACCTCTAAAACATCCTGAGGTTTTCCAAAGACTTGGTATTGAACCTCCTAAAGGAGTACTTTTACATGGACCTCCAGGTACAGGTAAGACCTTACTTGCGAAGGCAGTGGCGAATGAAACTAATAGTAACTTCTACGTCATTAACGGTCCTGAAATCATGAGTAAGTTCTACGGTGAAAGCGAAGCTAATTTAAGAAAGATCTTTGATGAAGCAGAGAAGAACAGTCCTAGTATTATATTCTTTGATGAGATAGATGCTATAGCTAGTAAAAGAGAAGAAAGCAAAGGCGAAGTTGAAAGAAGAGTCGTTGCTCAGAAGCTTAGCTTAATGGATGGTTTAAAGAGTAGGGGTAAAGTTGTTGTTATCGCCGCTACTAATATTCCTAATGCTTTAGATCCTGCTCTACGTAGACCTGGAAGGTTTGATAGGGAATTAGTTATAGGGGTTCCTCAGATGCCTGGTCGTTTGAACATTTTAAAAATCCACACGAGAAATATGCCTTTAGCTAAAGATGTTAATCTTAAGAAACTCGCCGAGATAACACATGGTTTTGTAGGTGCAGACTTAAGCTCCTTAACTAAAGAAGCAGCTATGAATGTTTTAAGAAGAATGCTACCTGACCTTGATTTGGATAAGGAAGAAGCAATATCAGAGAAAGTGTTGGAGAATTTAAGGATTGGTATGAGTGATTTCAAGGAAGCTCTTAAAACTACGAGACCGAGTGCATTAAGAGAAGTTCTTATAGAAGCCCCAAGTATTAGCTGGGAGCAAGTAGGCGGTTTAAATGATGTTAAACAAGAGCTTAAGGAAGCTGTTGAGTGGCCTTTAAAGCATAAGGAAGAGTTTAAAAAATTGGGAGTTAAGCCTCCAAAAGGCGTATTGCTTTATGGACCTCCAGGTACTGGTAAGACTTTACTTGCGAAAGCTGTTGCTAGTGAAACAGAAGCTAATTTTATTTCTGTAAAGGGTCCTGAATTACTAAGTAAATGGGTTGGTGAAAGTGAGAAAGCAGTAAGGGAAATTTTTAAGAAAGCAAGGCAAGCTAGTCCTACTATTGTTTTCTTTGATGAGATAGATAGCATCGCACCTAGAAGAAGCGCTTCTAGCGATAATGATCATAATACTACGGAAAGAGTTGTTAATCAATTATTAACCGAGCTTGACGGGCTACAGGAATTGAATGATATAGTTATAGTGGCTGCTACTAACAGGCCTGATATCTTAGACACTGCTTTGTTAAGACCTGGAAGGTTCGATAGAATTTTATTAGTTGGTAGTCCTGATAAGGAAGCTAGAAAAAGTATTTTCAAAGTTCATAGCAAAGGCATGCCTTTGGATAAGAATGTTGATTTTGATAAATTAGTTAGTAAAACAGAGGGTTACGTAGGTGCAGACATTGAAAGTATTTGTAGAGAGGCTGCCATGCTTGCTTTACGTAAAGATATTAAAGCAGTTGTTGTAGGTATGAAAGATTTTGAAGAAGCTCTTAAGAAAGTAAGACCTTCTGTAACTAAAGATGTTGAGAACGCTTATAAGGATTTAGAAAAGCATTTTAGAAGCGCTACAGGTGAGCGTTTAAAAGAGGAGAGACCTAGTTATTATGGTTAATTATGTTGAGAAAACTAGGAAAAGAGTAAAAGAAGCTGATGTGAATGATTTGTTTATACATCGTTGGTCTCCTAGAGCTATGACTGGTAAAGTTTTAAACGATGATGTTCTTAATACTTTGTTTGAGGCTGCCCGTTGGGCGCCTAGTAGTATGAATAATCAACCTTGGCGTTTTTTAGTTAGTAAAAGAAATGATAAGCACTGGGATACATACTTTGACTTATTAATGGAAGGCAATAAAGTATGGTGTAAAGATGCGAGTCATTTAATAGTGGTTGTTAGCAAGAAAACTCTTGAGAACTGTAGTGAATACCCAAGTCATTCTTTTGAAGCCGGTAGTGCTTGGCAAAACCTTGCTTTACAAGCTAGCTTAATTAACGTTGTTGTTCATGGTATTGGTGGTTTTGATTATGAAAAAGCCAGAGAAAAACTTAATATTCCTGAAGATTATAAGGTTGAGATGATGATAGCTGTCGGTGAGTATAATAAAAATCTTAGTGATGAAAAACAAGAAAAAATAAGTGGCAGAAAGTCCTTAAGTGAAATAATTATTAATGGCAGTTTTTGATTAAATGGTAATATATCCAGATAAATTAAAAAAAGGCGACGAAGTCAGAATTATTGCTCCCAGCATTAATTTTAGCGTTATAGGTAAGGAACAAAAAGAGATAGCTCTGAATAGGTTGGAAAGTCTGGGTTTAAAAGTTAGCTTTGGTAAGAACATACACGAAAATGATGTTTACACTTCTAGTTCTGTAAAGTCCAGGGTTGAGGATTTGCATGATGCTTTCAAAGACAAAAAAGTTAAAGCTATACTAACAGTTCTTGGTGGTTTAAACGCGAATCAAATGCTCGACTACATCGACTTTGACTTAATCAAAGATAACCCCAAAATCTTTTGCGGATATTCTGACATCACAGTTTTGCAAAATGCCATGCTTGCTAAAACTGGTTTAGTGACTTATTCAGGACCTCACTTTGCTTCTTTTGGTATGAAAAAAGGTTTTGATTACGTTTTTCATTATTTCAAAAAATGTTTTTTCCAAGAGGAACCTTTTGAAGTGGTTGATAGTGAGGAATGGAGTGATGATGCTTGGTTTTTAGATCAGGAGAATAGAACATTCTACAAAAATGAAGGAACTAAAGCGTTACAGGAAGGTAAAGCTGAAGGTACAATTATCGGTGGTAATCTTTGTACATTGAATTTATTACAGGGAACTAATTACATGCCTGAATTTAAAAATACGATATTATTTTTAGAGGATGTTGAAATGATTGAAGGATACTCAGAAGAATTTGACAGAAATCTACAATCTTTAATACATTCAGAGGATTTTAGTGAAGTTAAAGCCTTAGTAATTGGAAGGGCTCAAAAAAATACAAATTTCTCTGTTGAAAAGTTAAAACATACTATTGGTTCTAAAAAAGATTTAAGAGGAATACCAGTACTTTACAATGTTGATTTTGGGCATACATCTCCTTTTTTCACATTCCCAATAGGTGGAAAAGTAATTATTGATACTTCTAAGAAGAATAAAATAAAAATGCTTAAACACTAAATATTTTTTCCACAAATAATTAATTGATGTTATTACTAAAGATTTTATTCCAATAACTTTTTATAT
>SKFY01000019.1 GCA_007117755.1 Candidatus Woesearchaeota archaeon
GTATGAATGGCAAATTCAAAGTAAAAAAGAAAAACCTGATAGGGATATAAAGAAATGGCAACCTCCTTTCGGTCCTAGAATTATTGATCGTGAAAAAGACTTGGTCGAGTTCAACTTATTAGTGCATAATAAAGAAGATCTTTACCTAGTAGGCCCTTTTAATAATTGGGGTGAAGATTTAAAAGGTTATAAATTCACACCTGACAAATACAATAATATCTATTCTATCAAAGCCAGGATAAAACATAACACTCCTTACAAAATTTTTTCAAAAACACGAAATAAATATTTTCAAGACCCCGCGGGTAATTATTTCGATGATGAAGGCAACACTATTTTTTGGGATTTTAATCACGAAAATAGTTATGTTCAAAAGCACGGTTTTTTAGACACTAGAAACAAATCTTTGAAAATACTACAAACAGATCTTCCTGGTTTACTTGTTCATTTTAATGATGGGAAGAGATTAGGCAGTGAAGTTAATCCTAAGAAATACTATTCTTTCATAGCTCGTAGTGGTTTAATAAAAGAAATTAAGAGGCTGGGTTTTAACGCTGTACAATTCTTACCTTTCGCTCAAAGTATAGATGGTGATAATTGGAAGTATCGTTACTTGGTTCCTTTCCAGTACGCTATTCAAAAAAATTGGGGGGACCCTGATAATTTTAGAGAAATGATAGATGCTTTTCATAAAGAAGGTATCGCCGTAATAGGTGATTTCGTACTAGGTCATGTTCCTCATAAAGATTATAAAATTTTTGGTTTAGATTCTGATGATAATGGTTTGCATGTTTGGAAAAAAGATAAAGGTTTCACTTACTTAAAAGATGATACTCATTGGGGTACTAAAAGATTAGATTTTGACAATCCTCTTGTTAGAAAATTTTTTATAAATAGTTGTGTGAGTTTTCAAAAAAATTATTTTATTGACGGATTCAGAATTGATAACGTTGATGGCATCATTCGTTATGGAGACCACGGAGGTGGTGAGGAAAGACCTAACGGAAGAGTTTTTTTAAGAGAATTAAATAAGGAAATCTATATTTATAATCCACGTTCTATTATTAATTATGAAGCTCATTATTTCTTTGAAGATAATGCTAAATTATTAGTGGCGCCTTTAGATTCTAGTGACAGGGCTTTAGGAGCTACGGCTTATAACGAGTCAAGACTTACTTATTTTTTACATAAAGATTTTATGCTAAAAAGCGGTGAGGAAATAAGTGCTTGGAAACCTAAGCATATTATTGAAGAAAAAGAGTGGGGGGAGAGTAATTCTACAATTTCTGATTTTCATAATCACGACGCGGCTGCTGGCTTAATGGCTGAAAGAGCTACGGGTAGTTATGCGTATGATGCTATGACTGTAAAGCAACCTGAAAATCATATTCATGCTATTGGTAAAATAAAAGTTATGGAAGCATTAATTAGTTTTTTAGGAGAGGGTAGGACTTTGGATTTATTACAAACTTTTTTATTACAAACAGGCACTTTCGAACATGATAGCAGTATTAGGTGGTATTTGTCTTTTAAGCAAGTTAGTAAAAACTTGTTGAATTATAAAAAGACTGTTAATGACTTAATGGATAGTAGTGCTTTCTGGCCTGAAAACGTTATTCATAGAGAAGTTTTGAATGTGGATGATGTTAATAAGATATTGGTTGTTCAGCGTAGTTCTGAATCTGAAAGTTATTTAGTTATTATTAACTTGACTAGTTGGAGGCATTTCCAATACAAAGCGGGTGTTAAGAGTAAGAATGATTACGAGTTAGTTTTTAGTTCTGATTCTTTTGATTTTAGTGGTTTTGGTTTGAGTTCTCAACCTTTGATTTTTAGAAATAAGCCTAGTGTTAATTTTGAGTTGTTGGATAGGGAAGTTGAAGTTCCTAGTTTATCTCCTTATGAAGTTTTAGTTATTAAAGAAAAAAAATAATAATAGTAGTTTTTTTATAGTCTTGTTTATTTCTTTATTTGTAAAATGTTTAATAGCGTGGGTTTAGGTTTTGTTAAAAAAGGCGATTTATTTGTTTTTAAAAAACATGAAGGTGCTAGACTTGATATTCCCTCTATGAATACTGATTCTTTAGAACAAGTCACTCAGGCTTTAAAAAAGGACTTTTTATTAGATTCTTTTGATATTGATGTATATGATTCTCTAAAATATAAACTTAATGGTGAAGATATCACACGTACTTTTTATAAAATAAATGTTGGTAACGGTCAAGATGTGAAAATTAATTCTTTTGAACATCGATGGATACCTTTAGATAATCATGATGATTATGTTTTGGATCATTCAGCAAGGGTTTTTTGTCAAAAATATTACAGGGATTTAGTAGATAAAAAAATGGGTCGGCCTGCTGATTCAAAAAATTTCTTTAGTGAACAGTTCATTTCAAATTCTTATAAGAAACAACAATAACAAGTATTAATTCTAGTAATAATATTATGGGTCTGAACTCAACAGTTAAACTACTCCATCCTCTTATTGTTCCTATGAATATGTTGAAGAATCCTCCTAATAATAAACCTGAAGATATTGTTATACCTCCACCACCTTTTAAAGGCAGGTATAAGGCTAATACTATGGATATAGCAGCTCCTAATAAGCTAAATACGAAGACGATATTATCGTGATTTTCACGTGCCTCATTAAATTCTTCCATACAAGCTCTTTGTTCTTCTTCAAACCTTTCATATTCTTGTTGCTGTTCTAAATCACTAAGATCGCTAAACCTAGAAGGAGGAGTCACGTCACAGAAATCATTATAACTAGGACTTTGAGCAAAAGCCTCAATAGTAGCTTGGGTAAAAAAAACTATTAAAACACCTATTACTAAAGCTATTATTCCTTTACGATAATCCATTCTTGTCATGAATACTTATTAGAATTTAAATTTATTCATTATTTTCAACTTCTATATCTATCTTAGCAGCTGCTACTAACTCATCTTCTTCTCTAAGCCTAATAACCCTCACTCCTTGAGTATTTCTGCCTATACTTGATATATCTTTAACACTAGTTCTGACCATCATACCTTTCTTAGTAGATAGCATTAATTCTTCATCTCCTTTAACACTTTCAATAGTTATGACGTTTCCATTTTTACTAGTTATATTCATGTTTTTAACACCGCTTCCTCCACGGTTTATAAGTCTGTAATCAGTAACCACTGTTCTTTTACCGTAGCCTTTCTTGGTCAAAGTTAGTATTTCTTCATCATCTTGTACGAGTATCATACCTATGACTTTATCATCTCCTTTTAATCTGATTCCCCTAACTCCTCTACTAGTTCTACCTATGGGTCTAGCGTTGGATTCGTGGAATCTACAAGCCATGCCTTTCATGGTGCCTATCAATACTTTATCATCACCGCTTGTTAATTTAACACTGACAACTTGATCTCCTTCGTCTAAAGTAAGTGCGATTATACCGTTTCTTCTAGGCCTGCTATAAGCTTCTAAGCTAGTTTTCTTAACAATTCCGTTCTTAGTCGCGATTAACAAATTCTTATCGCTTGAAAATTCCCTTACTGGTATAACTGCGGTTATTGTATCATCTTTAGATATGTCTAATAAATTAATAATTGCCTTTCCTTTACTATACCTGCTACTCTCAGGTATCCTATAAGGTTTGAGCCAATGAACTATTCCTTTATCTGTAAATACTAAAAGGTATGCGTGTGTATTAGTAACAAATACTTTACTAGTAAAATCTTCTTCTTTATGAGAAGCACTTATTACTCCTACTCCGCCTCTTTTCTGAGTTTTATAATCATCAAGACTTGTTCTTTTAATATAACCTGCGTTACTCATAGTTATAACTGTTTCTTCCTCAGGTATCAAATCTTCCAAATCAACGTCTCCATATTCCTCATCACTAAGATCTGATTTTCTTTCATCACCGTACTTATCTATGATTTCCTGACTTTCTTCTTTTATAATTTTCAACACTTCATTAACATCTGATAATATCTCGTTATACCTTTTGATTTTCTCCATTAAACTAGCATGCTCATCTTCTATCTTATTACTTTCCAACTTAGCCAATCTTTGAAGTTTCATATCCAGTATGGCTTGGCTTTGAACCTCACTCAAAGAGTAAGCATTCATTAATTTAGTCTTAGCTTCATCTCCTGATTCACTAGCTTTTATCAAAGAAATAACGTTATCAATATCTTTAAGAGCAATCAATAATCCGTCAAGAATATGAACTCTTGCTTCTGCTTTTTTCAAATCATACTCTGTTCTTTTAGTAATAACTTCTTGCCTATGATCCACGTATTTTTTAAGCACGTCTTTCAAAGTATGAATCTTAGGTTGTTTACCATCCAAAGCTAAAAGAGAAATACCGAAAGAATCCTGTAACCTAGTAAGTTTAAACAACTGATTTTTCAAAACTTCAGGATCAGTATCTCTTTTTAACTCAATAGATATCCTCATACCTTTACGATCTGATTCGTCTCTCAAATCACTAATTCCTTCTATTCTTTTTTCTTTGACTAACTCAGCTATTTGTTCAATAAGATTGGCTTTATTAACCATGTAAGGAATTTCACTAACTATTAGCTTAACCCTGCCTGCTTTTTCTTCAATATCAACTTTACTTCTGGTAACAACTCTTCCTTTACCTGTTTTGTATGCTTGTATTATTCCTTGCTTACCAAGTATGATGCCTCCTGTTGGGAAATCAGGTCCTTTAACGTATTGTATTAATTCATCTATTTCTATATGGGGATTATCAACATAGGCTATTACTCCATTAAGAACTTCTGTTAAATTATGAGGTGGTATGTTAGTAGCCATACCTACTGCGATACCTGTGCTACCGTTAATTAATAAGTTAGGAATTCTACTAGGAAGAACAGTTGGTTCTTTAATGCTACCGTCAAAATTCTCCACGTACTCTACTGTTTCTTTATCAATATCTTGCAATAATTCTTGACTTATCTCTGCAAGACGCGCTTCAGTATTATGGTTTATAAATCCGTTTGCGGTGAATGAATGACATTCACTATCTACTTTTATGGAATATACTGTTTCTTTTCCTTTCTTTTCTTTCTTCGTGACTTTATTAAAATAGAATTCGTTCTTTAACAAGAAGTCTATCATTGATAGATCTCTCGGGTTCAGATATTTTTTTAATTTAGAATAATTTTCCTTTAATTTGTTGTATCTGTCAAAGTTGTTTCTTTTTATCTCTGATTGTTTGTAGTTTTTTCTTAGGTATTCTTTTATGAAAGGAATATAGTCTGTTTTACTCATTCTTGCACTATTAACTTCAGTGTTCAAGGTTTCTTTTTTTCTCTTTGAGAAAAAGTTTATTTCTTGTTTGAATTTAACTACGTTGTTTTGTCCACTAATTATTAATTTATAACAATCACTTCTTTTGTCTTTATATGGCTTTGTAGTTACAATTCCGTAATTCAACAATATGTTTTTTAGTTGTTGTATTAACTTTTCACTTTTTGAATTATATGTTAATTCTATGCTTTGTCCGCCGTGTCTCTTATCACTCTTTGAAATTACACTTCCATCTCCTTCAAACAATCCTTTTAAGAATTCGCTTACTGCTTTTTTAGGACTTTGTAAAATACTATGAGGGATTTCTTTTTCACCACTCTTTTTCAGAGTTAATCCGATGCTTTCTAAAGTTTTGACAACTCTTTGTTGATAAATGCTCAGTTCTTCACTCCCGTCTTTTAATGTTCGTTCGTAGAGTTTTATTCCTTTGAATTTCTTCAAGAGTGTTTTTTTAACTTTTTTATAGTATTCCTTGTTTTGATTACAGAAAAGTATTTTTTTATCATGATAACTTCCCTCTGCCGTTATGGCTCCTAGTACGAATGCTAACTCATCATCTAATTTACCAGGTATTCCTACTTCGTGATTTCTTTTGTTTTTATCTTCGTATTTTATGTGGTAATATTTTTTGCTGAACAAATCAGACTTTCTGTTAAGAACGAGAATATCTTTTTTATTCAGGTCTTCTAATAATTTCCACTTAAGATTAGGACTTCCAAAGTCGTCTAAAGACCATGTTAATATTGGATGGTTATAACTACCTCTTATCTTATATCCTTGCTCAGTTTCCACTTCTATTACTTCGTGTTTTCCACTATTGAAAAATTTAGATGCTTTATTTTTCTTGTTATAACTTGCTATTTTTAATTTTATTTCGTCTTCTTTTTTATTGGACAAATCTTTTATTCTTTTCATCCCTTGATCGGTTAAAATTAATGAATCTCCTGTTATACAATACCTCATAGCCGCGGCGTTATCACCATCTACGCTTCCGAAGTTTCCATGGCCTTGAACCAAACGGTATCTTAATGAGAAATCTTGAGCCATCCTAACTAGTGAATCATAAACAGCACTGTCTCCGTGTGGATGGAACTTACCTAGTACTTCTCCCACGATCCTCGCACTTTTTCTATAAGCGCTTTTATGAGTCATGCCCATGCTATGCATAGCATATAATATTCTTCTATGTACTGGCTTTAATCCGTCTCTGATATCTGGTAGGGCTCTACCTACTATTACTGACATAGAGTATGCTAGGTATGCATCTTTCATTTCATCTTCTATTACTTGATTGGTAATTTTAGAATTTTCAACACTGTTTTCGTCCATGTACTTAGGTGAGAATCAATATTATTTATAAGGTTTTTTGTTATGGATAAATTTATTATAAATTGTTAAGTTTCTATTACTTTATGGTAATGTCTTTGGCTGAATCTGTTAAGATAATTAATGGTAAAATAAAAAGTACTTTTGAGCCTGGAATTGTTGTTTTAAAAGCACTTGGTAATTTTGACGGCGAGTTTTATTCTAAGATTTTTTTTGATGAAAGAAAAGGCATTTATAGACAGACTGAGATTGCCGAGTTTTATGAGGCTTTGAGTGAGTACAAAAAGGACGCTTCTTTAGATAATCAGGTTAACGCTTTAATTGAAGCAGGAGACATTCTTTATTACAGAGAATTATTGTTTTTAAACCCTGTTAATAGTGAAAGATTAGAAGCGGAGAAATTATTTGTCTTTTCATTAAAAAAGATTTACTCTGATTTAAACAAAGAGGGTTTAGACACGAATTTAGTCTTGCCTTTTTCTGAAATAAAATATTCTTCAAGAGCCTCCAGGCATAGAGATGGTTTATATCCTGCTAAGAATAAAGATTTAGAATTAGCTCTTTGTAAAGAGTACTTACTTAAGGAAAAAATTTAAAAGAATCCGTTTATTATCTTGTTACCTGTGAAAACTAACAAATACTTTATACTATTAACTGTCATGATTCTTTTTGTTAGTGCTTGTTCTCCAGATACACTTCAAGAAGTTCGTGTAGAGCAAGATGATGATTTTGACAGCGAAGCTTACGATATAGAAATATTATTGGATGACTTAGAAAGCCCTTGGGGTATGAGTTTTTTATCTGATGAATTACTCTTAATAACTTTGAGAGAAGGTGATTTATCTTTAGTGAATATTTCTTCTTTAGAAACTAATAAGATTTTTAGTGGTTTGCCAGATATAAGTGTTATTGGTCAAGGTGGTTTATTAGATGTTAAGTATGATGATGGCTTTGTTTACTTAACTTATTCGGCTAGTAACGGGGAAGGATACGCCACTCATTTAGGAAGAGGAGAGTTAAACTTAGAAGAATACAGTATTGATAATTTTGAAGTTTTGCACGTAGCCATTCCTTTCATGGGTGGAGGTGCTCACTTCGGTTCTAGAGTCGTCACTTTTGATGATTACGTATTTTATAGTACAGGTGATAGGGGTGATAAAAACTTTGGTGAAAATCACGTTTCTCAAAACACTCAGAATTATTTAGGAACTATAATAAGACTTTACAAAAATGGATCAGTACCTCTAGACAATCCTTTTGTTGACGATGATGACGTGTTAGATGGTATATATTCTTATGGTCATAGAAATGTTCAAGGCTTGACAATTAATCCTTTCACTAAAGAGTTATGGGCTAGTGAGCATGGAGAGAGGGATGGTGATGAAATTAACGTTATTTTAGCAGGTGGGAATTATGGTTGGTCAATAACTCATACTGGTTGCAGATACGGCACTAATATTCCTGTTGCTGATTCTCCTTTTGACAATCCTGACGTTGTTAATCCTGCTTATTTTTGGGAGTGTGGAACGGGAGGGTTTCCACCTGGGGGTATGACTTTTTATGATGGTGAAGTAGGTGAGTGGAGTGGTAAATTATTCTTAGCGGGTTTGGCGAGTCAGTACCTTGCAAGCTTCGAAGTAAACGATGAAGTTACTGAATCAAATCCTTTATTACAGGATAGGGGTTGGAGAATAAGAGATGTTAAACATTCAGCCAATGACTTATACGTCATAACAGATAATGGTTTACTTATCCGAATAACTAATTAAAAAAAATTTTTTTTTTACTCGACTTTTACTATCTGGCTGTCTTTCTGATTCTTATGTATTTTGAAAGTTTTACCACAATAAACACATCTCTTGCTTTTATTAGAGACATCACTCAACTTTTTCAGTTTAGGATCTGTTCTCTGAGTATTTTTACAATTCGGACATACAACTACAAATACCATTATTTTGGTAATTTGTTTTTATTTACAAATTTTTTGAAAATCCAGACAAAACACTGTATGTGTGAATAAATTATTTGATTATTAACTAATAAGTATTAGTGATTATGATGTTATTAAATAGGGGATATCCGAAACGGGAGTATTCTCTTACTTTAAACAAGGTCATTATGGTGGAGAAGGTTCAGAAATAAAAGGAGCAGATGCAATAAGGTGTTTTGTTAATACATCGATAGAATCAGTTATTGATAGAACTATGAAAGAGGAAGATTATAAGGCTATTTTAGGCATTAAAACCCGGGGAGAATTTTATGATTTGGGTCGTAGAGAGGGTGAAAAAATACATATCAAAAAAGAAGAGATTCGTAGAAGTTATACATATATAAGTCCTCTCACTTCAAAATTGCTTCTTAACCAAATGAATAATTTTGTTGAAAGTAGGGGATGTTTCCCAGATAAAAGTAAAGATTTTGATATGTTCTCAGAAGTAATATAAGTATTCTGAAGTAAAGCTTCTTTTTTAGAAAAAAAGAAACAAAAAAAGTGCGCGTCTCTCTAATGCATAGCCTACCAAAAAAATGTTATTTTGTGGTGAGTTAAGAATTATTCTTGGCAAACAACAAAATATTTATATTCGTTTTACTTACTGATTAATCATGGAATTCGTGGGTAGAGAAAAAGAATTAAAAGAACTTAGAAATGCGTACGCTTCTAATAAACCGGAATTGATAATGGTTTATGGTAGGAGAAGACTTGGAAAAACGACTCTTATAAAAAAATCTCTTCCTAATAATTCTTTATATTTCTTATTAACCAAAGAAAAACCTCTTTCTAATCTGAAAAATTTCAAAGAAGGGCTTAAAAAAATAAATCCGCTCTTAGCAGATGTAAATGCTGATTCTTGGGAGGAATATTTTAGAAAAATACATGAGTTAATTCCTGAAAACTTTGTAATTGCACTTGATGAATTCCCTTATTTGGTATCTCAAGACAAATCTTTAAAATCTCAGTTTCAAAAAATATATGATGAATACTTAAAACCTAAGAATATAAAACTTATACTGTGTGGAAGCTCCAAATCAATAATGGAAGACATCCAAGGTTACGACAGTCCCTTATATGGTAGAAGAACTAAATCTTTAAAGCTTAAACCTTTTTCCTTAAAAGAATCATTCTATTTTTTAAAAAAAGGAAATGCTGAATTAAAATTAAGATTGCATTTAATCACGGGTGGAGTGCCTTATTATCTAGAACAATTTGTTGATGTAAAAAATGACGCGGAATTGAACAAAGTATTATTGAGTGATGTGAATATATTTAATGATGAAGCTTATTTCTTATTAAAAGAAGATTTTAAAGAAATATCAAATTACTTTACTATATTAAAGAACATCGCTTTGGGTAAAGAATCGTTTACGGACATAAGCAATGTTTCGCTTGTAGAAAAAAGTTCTTTGTCTAAATATTTACAAAACCTTGAAAGAATGGATTATATAAGAAATGAAAAATCTTTTTTTTCAAAACAAAACAGTAAAAAAACTAAATATGTTTTAATCGATAATTTTCTTCGTGTTTGGTTCAATGTTATTTATAAATGCTTGAATAATGAAAAACATGATTTAAATTCTGTTCTTGGTAAATTATTTGAGCAAGAAGTTAAGAATATTTATTCTAAACATTATGAAGAAGTAAAACCTTATTTTAAAAAAGAAGTTGAGATAGATTTTTTAGCTAGAAAGAATAATAATATTTTGTGTGTGGAATGCAAATACGCGAGTAAAGCTGATGATTTTGTTCTTAAAAAATTAATGGGAAAGATAAAAGAGTTGCCTCTTGGATATGAGTACGAATCTAAAGTTATATCTCTTAATGATTTAGATGATCTTCTAAAACTAACATAGTTTTGTGGTGAGCTGAGAATTATTCTTGGTTAACAACAAAAACTTTATACATTGATAAAATTATCTACTTGTATGGATAATAATATCTATTTATCAAGGAATGAAATTGAAATATTATCTTTCTTTACAGCAAACTTAACAAAAAAATATAATAAAAGAAGCGTAGCTTTAAAACTAAAAAAAGACCCTTCTCAAACTCATAAAGTAATTATTAAACTATTAAAAAAAGGTTTTTTAACAAAAGACGAGAATA
>SKFY01000075.1 GCA_007117755.1 Candidatus Woesearchaeota archaeon
ATACATTTGAAATACATAAATCTTTAAATAACGAAAATATTACTGAAATAGATGGTTTTAGATTTTATAGATGCAGGACAATATTTTGACCCTTTAAGGTTTGGATTTGAAATAGCTTACTCTATTGTTATAATGAGCTTGTTTTATTTTATTTATTACAAAGCAAGTAAAATGAGTGCATTAACAAGTCACGAAGGTATAAAATATTTTAAACTAGCATTCTTGTTTTTTACACTAGCGTATTTTACAAGGCTAATACATCATTTAGTAAGACTATTAACTTTTACAACAGATATCAACATAACAGGAAGTACGTTAGCTATGAGTTCTTTAATTGTAATTACCTACTTTAGTAGTTTAGCAATTGGTTATTTAATATACAGTAATTTATGGAAAGAAATAAACCACAAAGAATTTTTGGCAATAACACATTTGTTTATATTAATAACCTTAACAGTATTTATGATAAACTATTCTATATGGTTCTTAGTAATAGTGCAAATAACGCTAATGACTATTTTAATACTTATTTCTAAAAAGAAGATAAGATATGTTTATGCTCTTATTAGCTTGTTCTGGATAATAAATTTGATTATAGTGTACTCAAGAAGATTCATAATTTTTGAAGTAAAAATAATACTTCAGATAATCTCACTAGCTATAATATTATATTTCATATATAAAATGCTAAAATGGATAAGATAAAAAAAAGAGATAGGATAGAAATTGTTTATGATATTTTAAAAAATATCCAAGATAATCAAAATTCTATAAAGCCAACGCCTTTAATGAGGTATTCAAACTTATCCACGAATAGTTTTAACGAATACATAACTGAATTAATAGAAAAAGAAATGATAAAAGAATTAAGGGATAAAAAAAATAGGAAATATATAACACTAACAAATAAAGGCATGGAATTTATAGAAAAATACAAGCAGATAAGAGGATTTATAGAAGAATTTAACTTATGATAAAACAAAAAAATAAAAACAATTAATTAACCTTTTCGCTTCTTAAACACTAAATAATATAACAAGAAAATATTAACAATAACCAAAGCAAAAACAGCCAGTACCAATAAACTAACACTAACATCCCTCTCACCAAGACTTTGCTGAACAACCATACCCGTAATAGGCTGTACAATTATTTCATCCCTCTCAAGTATCGCCAAATATTTTGTTTCTATTTCCTGATCTAAATAATTTAATCTTACAAACAAATCATACTCCCCAACAAGAAGATCCTCTGTGTTAAGATAAACATCAAAAATACGAGATTGTCTAGGATTAAAATCTTTACTAGCAGAGGTGTATTGAGTTACTATTTCTCCTTCCTTTTCAAGATCTAATTCTACAAAAACGTTTCTAATACTAGAACCCCAAGAACTAGAAACAATAAGATTAAGCAAAGAAACCCGACCCAATCTAAAATCATCAGAATAAATCCTCCCTATAGCTAAATGAGGACTTCCAACACTAAAAGTTCTATTAAAATTAGCATCGGCATTTTCACAACTAACCTGTGCATTAGCTAAATAATTTCCTGGATGTACATTAGGCGTCCAACTCATAGAAACTCTCTTTTGAGATGTTGGATCAACATCAAAACTTTTACTTGCAAAATTATCAACCACTTCATTCAAAACAGAATAAATCGTTACTACACTAACACAATCATTCGCCCTCGTATTCCCAACATTATTAATTTCTAAAGATAACAAATTATGTTTATCCTCCTCAAAGTTCGGAGCGAATAAATTACCTTGTAAATTAGGAGCTTCGCCAGGAACTACAATATTTATTCTAGAACTCACCCCTACCCTGGCTAAATTCGTTCTCTCAACTTCAGATTTCTTCTTTAACAAAACTCTGTTAACATAAGTACCAGGTTGGAAATTGTTAACTGGAATCTCCTTTATTATTAAAACTATTTCTTGATGCCTCTGTCCTTTTCTAAAGTTTATTTCATTAGAGCTTAAAACCAAATAGTCTTTTAGCTCACCAGATAATTCAAGAACTACTGTTTTTTCAGACTGATCTTCATTAAATATCCTCATACTGATTGATTGTTCCTCACCAGCAACTACTTCATTAACAGCAGGAGCAACACCAACAGCATCAACACTATTTACAACTAATAAAAATACTAACAACACCATTATTATTTTAATTAAATTCATTCTGAAGCCTCAAAGTAAAATATTATCGAACTAGACTTTTCCATAACTGGTTCATGTATAGGAACACGAACACTAACATCTAACTCAGCAGTATTGAAAGGACTTGTATAATTCAAACCTCTCAAAACATCAGATTTGTTCGTAGCATTAAACCACTCTGTTTCGCTAAGATCCTGATTAAAATACGAATTCTGACTACTTCTAAACCTAAGCTGCCAATAAGACGAATTTAAAGGAACTGTTTCCCATAAAGGATTTTCAATTACTAAAGAATAAAGATCCACATAAGTATTACTATTACTGATGAAAATAAGAGGCATAGGATCATTACTTGTCGTGTCAACCTGACTATTCGGACTTAACAAACCAAAATCTACCGAATCAGGATCCAATTGAACATTAATATGAGAAGTTACAGTAAAATTCCAAACATCACTCCACTCCCCATAATCTATACCATCATACGCTCTAACTCTCCAAAAATAAGTTCTAAAATCAAAATCTTCTAACTGTTGATATTCATTTTGAATTAAACCTGTCTCGTTTACTACCTGATCTTGAAAGTCTTCATATGTTGAAACCCATATGTGATATGTTACATCATCCCCATCAATGTCAACTACTTCTGTCCAGTTAAATATTGGAGTTCTGTTTATTACAAAAGCATC
>SKFY01000024.1 GCA_007117755.1 Candidatus Woesearchaeota archaeon
AATAATAAAAAAAAATTAATAAAAATTTATTTATTCTTCTTTTGGAGGTGGGCTATCATCTTTTACAAGTTTAAAATTAAACTTCTTTTTATCTTCAGGTTTTTTACCTGTATATGTTACAGCTAAAACTACTAATCCGAAGAAGATCACAGCGTACAATATGGTGTGGAACGCGGGGTTATATATAAACCACAGCCACCTAGGAACTGTTGCTCCTGGCACCATAAATCCTCCTGAGCTAAGGAATATAACTAATATAACTACAAAACTTGCTATTACGATTATGTTTCCTAAACCTCCTTTAGTGTCTAAAGGCGCGTCGAATAGCTGAAGCACTATTAGTAACATAAGTATTCCTATGAGTATAAGTCCTACTGTTGGAAGAGACTGATTCATAATACTTACAGGATCCATGCCTCCTGGGTAAATATTGCCTACGCTTGCCCCTACGAAAGAAAGACCTATTACTAAAGCAATTATTACGTTGATGTTGTCCTTATCTGTTATCTTTACCTTTTTTAACACGGCGTATACTACTGCAAATATTAGTATAAACGGAAGCACCACGTCGGTGAATCCCATCGCGTCAAGGTCCCATATTAAATTTCTAAAGTCTACCATTTTTTATCTACCTTCTCATTTTTTTGTTATTAGCAAGACTGCAAATCCTGCTATTAATAGCATCACTATTAATCCAAGTACTTGTGGATGTAGTATCACTGATAAAGATTCCCAAAATTCACTACTCCTTACACTTTCTTCTTCATCTTCTTCTAATACTTCGGGATCGTTCAAGTAACCGATAAATGCAAATAAAAAAATTATTAGTGCTATGGTTACTATGGCTCCTTTCATATTAGAAAAATTCGCGGCTTCTTCTCCTCCTAGTACTGCTACTAAAAAGAGAACGAAGAATGCTATAAAGAGTACTACTGCGAACCAAGGAGTCATGAACAAGATCATGTTCAGTATAGGTCTATTAACGATCAAGATTAAAGTAATTGCTATAGCTATTAAAGAATATAATCCTTCTTTTCCGTCTCCTAAAGGTTTAGTTTTGTTTAAGAAGCCAAATGCTAGGACGAATAAGAGTAGCATAGCAAATACTACGATTACTCCTTCCATTAATCCTATGTTTAACGCTGCTTCCATGTTTTATTCTTTTTTTATTTTTTAATTAAATCAAAACCCCAATCTTTTTGTTTTTCTTTATCTTCAGGTGTGGCTTTCTTATAAGTCACTCCCCAGATTATTATACCGAAGACTAATACGGCAACTAAAAGTGTTGTGAATTGGGGATTATATACGAACCACAACCATCTCGGAAGGTCTATTCCTATTCCGAAAACTCCGCTAGC
Source organism: Candidatus Woesearchaeota archaeon (assembly GCA_007117755.1). Classification (GTDB taxonomy): domain Archaea; phylum Nanobdellota; class Nanobdellia; order Woesearchaeales; family 21-14-0-10-32-9; genus SKIS01. The sequence goes on from SKFY01000024.1 coordinate 1,359, forward strand.
TGCTAAAAATATAACGAATACTGATATAACGCTTAAAAACACTACTACTGTTCCCAAGCTTTTGTTTTGTTTTGTGTTTAAAGAAATATTAAATATTCCTAATAACAACAAGAACATAACTATTCCTATTACTAAAAGACCCACGTTTGGCAATGCTTCACTAATAATCCTCACAGGATCATATCTATGAGGATAAAGTCCTGTCACGCTAGGTATTACAAAGGTAAAACCCATAACCAAAGATACTATTACATTAATGTTAGATCTTGGATTGTTATCATCATCTTGTCCCAACAATTTTGACTTTTCAAGAATGGCGAATACAATAGCAAAAACTAAAATAAAAGGTAACACTATTTGTAAAAAACCCATGTCTTGCAAATCTCTCATCATAACTCTAAAATCAACCATTTTATTTACACCGTCCTATAATTATTGTTTTCATATTTATATATTTTTACTATTAATCTTCTGATCCTTTATCTCTGTGTCTTCTAGGATCTCTTACTACGAAGTACATAAATCCTAAAATAACTAATATTAAAGCAATCGTAGTAACTACTTGTGTTGTCATAATACTTGCTATGAATCCTATGGTTAAATCTAACCAGTTCATAGCATTAAGGAATATTAATGTAATGGCTAATATAACCACTATTTGAAAAACTATGTTTAAATTACCTTGTAGGTAAAAAGGAGTTTCTTTTTCCTCTTGGAAAGAACCCAATACTAGTAAATAAGCGAATATCATAACTAAAGCCATACCGACTCCTGCTAATATTTCATTCATAAGACCTACTAATTGAGCACTAGCTACGAATATAAAACCCATAACAAATGCTACTATACTATTAAGATTTTTTTTAGGAACAGTCTCTACAGAATCCCCTACTTTAATCTTTTCAGTTCCTAAAACCTTGCTTTTTTCTAAAAAAGCAAATATTAAAGTGAATATCAATAAGAAGGGCAAAACAGTATCAAAAATACCTAATTCTCCCATAAATTCTAAACTGCCTCTTAGCGTAGAGTCTTGCATATTAACAGAAATTATAAAAGGACTTTATAAAACTTTTGTTTAGAAATATTTAAAACAGGGTGTATTTTTCTTTAAAAACCTGTAAAAATGGCTGTTTTGAAAAAAATACTTGATTTGTTAAAAAAATATGATTATGAGCATTTAAAACATGATTTTGTACATAGAAGTAGTGATGCAGCCAATATAAGAGGTAATAGTATTGAGCAGGCTGCTAAAGCTATAATTTTAAAGACTGATAAAGGTTTCATACAATGTGTTTTACAAGGTCATAAACTAATTGATTACAAAAAGCTAAAGAAAGTCTTAAATCTTAAAAAAGTAAGATTGGGAACTGAAGAGGAAGTCTTAGAATTAACTGGTTTAACCATAGGAAGCATACCTCCTTATGGCGGCTTATTCGAATTAGATGTTTTCGTCGAGGAAGGCTTGCTAGAGCTAAATTATTTATATTTTAGCGCTGGAAGTCATTATGACAGCATAAAAATCAAACCTTCTGACTACGTAAAGTCTAGTGGTGGAATAGTAAAACCATTTTCCAAATAACAATATTAATTATAATTTTTTTATTTTACTATTCAAATAATACAAATTATGTATACTTTTCAATCTATGTCCTGAAGGATCTTTAACTTTGGTAAGATGATTAAGATAAGCTCTTGAATAATTTTTACAAGTATGACATTCACACGTAGAACTCACAGGCTTTCCATCATACTTATACCTTCCTTTAGTAATACTCATTCTCCCTTCTTCAGATAATAAAGTTCCATGCCTAGCATTCTTAGTAGGGTATATAGAATCGAAACAATCTATGCCGTTCTCTATTAATATTCGCATATCTTCTGGCTTACCAACACCCATAACATACCTGGGTTTATCCTCAGGTAAATATTCTTTAACCCACTCAATAGCTTTTAACATCTCTTCCTGAGTTTCACCAATAGCCAATCCTCCAATAGCAAAACCATCAAAAGGCAAACTAGTAATGAACTTCGCACTTTCTCTCCTCAAATCTTCATAAAAATTACCTTGAATAATCCCGAACAATAACTGACCAGTAGGGTTTTCCTCTTCTAACTTCTTATGAGCTTCCAAGCTTTCTAAAGCCCATTCATGAGTCTTAAGCATGGCTTTCTTAGCTTCTTCGTAACTAGCCCCGTAAGGAGCCATATCATCCAAAACTATAGCCACATCACTACCAATATCGTATTGTATCTGCATAGCTTTTTCAGGCGTTAACTTAATTGTTCCCGTAGTATGAGGATTATTGAATATGAGTCCTTTCTTCACTTTTTCTTTAAAGAACTTACTACTGGCCTGAAAACCACCGGAATCAGTAAAAATAATGCCTTTGTAATTCATAAATTTATGTAAGCCTCCATTATTCTTAATCACACTGCTTCCTGGCATCAATTCCAAATGTAATGAATTACTTATTATAGCGCGTATACCTATTCTTTCGTAATCATCACTAGTTATGCTTTTACCAGTAGCTTTAGTCGCTACGGGCATGAAAAAAGGAGTTTCAACACTCCTGCCTCTAACAGTAAGTATGCCTTTCCTCGGGCTTTTACTTAGTAGTTTAAAACTCATACTTCTTAGAATTATTGTCATAATTAAAAAGCTTATTAATTATTTCCTAGAATTGAGTGTTAAAGATTAAGACTGAATGTGAAGTTACAAAAACAAGTGAGGATTTTCTAATAAATCTTCTGTTGAGAAAACAGGAATGGTTTTTTGTTTTTTCAAACCTTTATCGTTAGACCACAAGCTAGTTTTTAAAAATAAAGCTAAGGCTATAAAGTCTATATCGTTAGGATCGGAAGTTATCTTTAATGCTTTTTTCAAACTTTTTTTGTAATATTCTTCGCTTATGAAATCAATTGATAGGGCGAGGTTTAGTTTTTTCTTTTCAAACTCTTCCTCACCAATATTAGCTTTTTCCATGATTAAATCTTTGTACTTATTCAGTTCAACTAATGCGTACTCTGGAGAAAAACAGTCTATAGAATAATTCTTGGTTAGTTTTTCAAAAACGTTTTCTTTCCAGAAGTAAGTTATTAAAATATTCGTATCTACAACTATTTTCATAGTAAACCTTTCTTTTTAAGCTCTTCTAAACGATTACTTCTGCCTTTTCTTTGTATATTAACTGCTTCGTATCGTGCTTCTTTTTCTTTAACAAGGATTTTTTTTAACTCTTCTACTTCCTGTAATTCTCTAGTTTTCTTTTCAATTTGGTTTCTCAAATATGCTGACCAGTTTACTTCGTCGTGCTTCTTCATTTTCTTCCTTGTCTTCTCAGGAATAGATATAGTTATGTTTACCATGTTTACACAGAAAGTCGTGTAAATATTTATAATTTTTGTTTTTTTTTTTTCATAGAAAAGGTATTGTGTTTATGTTTTCTCCTTCGTTTTTTAAAGGTAAAACTTCTATTGTAATATTGTCTTCTTTCAACACTTCCTTTATATGGCTAATTTCTCGGTAGAGCTCATGCATACTCTCGTGAAATATTTGTATTAAGCAATTTGGTTTTCCTAAATTAAAATTTAATGAGTCTACGTGTTTTGATTCTAAAGCGTATCCTTTCAATCTTTGTTTAGTTTCTTTAGAAAAGTTTTTTATGTTTATAAACAAAAAACTGTAAAAATGTCCTATTTTAGTCATATCAAAATAAGCTCTTGTTGTAATGTATTTCATAGTGGGTAGAAAACTATCTAAAAAATATGTAGAAGAACTGGGTTTGCCATGGGAAAAAGCAGGACTTGGAGAAGTATGGATAGAAGTTCCTAAAATACTTATAGATGAAATGAAAAAATAATGGATTAAGCAACTAATCACCAATAAGAACCACATTTTTTTTGGGCGGGGTTAATTATTTATATTTGATAGTAATTACTATTATTAATAGCGAATATAAAACTTTAAACAAATAAAAAAGTTTTTTTTGTGAATAAGAGGTTTAAGACATCACGTGGCAAATGATACTAAAATAAGAAAAATATATGGTGGGTACATCTCAGGCTCCTTTGACAAAGAAGTTGACAGATATGATTCTGAAGAATTTGATTAATAAATTTTTTTTGTGTTTACAACTTCAATTTTAAACGTTTTCTTTTCAAAACATTTTTATTCTATTTATTAATACCTTATTTTATGAGATTCTTAACGATAAAGCAAGCCGAGAAACAAGGTGATGGAGAAGTTAGTTTAAGAGGTTGGATACACAGAGAAAGAGGGAGTAATAAATTTAGGTTTATACTATTAAGAGATCATACTGGTTTTATACAGTGCGTTTTTGAAAAAGAAATTTTGGGAGATGAAAAATTTGAGTTGCTTAAAACTTTACAAGTCGAGTCAAGTATAGAAGTGAAAGGTCGAATTAAGAAAGATGAGCGGGCACCGACAGGTTATGAAATTAATGCGGATAATTTTGAGTTAATAGGATTGTCTGATAAGTTCCCTATACAAAAAGACCAAAGTCAAGAATTACTTAATGACAACAGACATTTATATTTGAGGAGTAAAAAGATGATTTCTATTCTTAAGATAAGAAGTACTGTTTTCGGTGCTATTCATGAATATTTTAGAAGCCAAGGTTTTTATGAATTTCATAGTCCTATATTTCAAGCTACTCAATCAGAAGGTGGTAGTGAAGTTTTTGAAGTTAATTATTTTGATAAAAAAATGTTTCTTGCACAAACTTGGCAGTTACCAGCAGAGGCGGGTATATTCGGTTTAGAAAAAATATATACTATATCCCCGAGTTTCAGAGCTGAAAAATCAAAAACGAGCAGGCACTTAACAGAATACTGGCATGCTGAGATGGAACAAGCATGGGCGAATTTTAAAGATATACAAGACCATGGCGAGGCCTTATTAAAAAATATTGTTAAAAAAGTATTAGATTTTAACAAAGAAGAGTTAAAAAATTTAGGCAGGGATGAAAAAGCTTTAGAGCCGACTATGAAAAAATCATTTCCTAGAATGACTTATACAGAATCATTAGAAATACTAAAGAAACAAGGAGTAAATATTGAATGGGGTAAAGATCTTAGAACTGTAGAAGAAGATATTTTGAGCAAGCTCTATAAAACACCTATAATAGTGACTCATTATCCTAAGAAAGTCAAGGCTTTTTATATGAAAGAGTCTGAAAATGATACTGTTCTTGGTTGTGATTTTATAGCTCCTGAAGGATACGGGGAAATAATAGGTGGTAGTCAAAGAGAAGAAAATATAGAAGAAATAAAGAAGAGGTTGGAAGAACAAGGTGAAAAACCTGAAGATTATGATTTTTATCTAGATACTAGACGTTATGGAAGCGTTCCTCATAGTGGTTTTGGCATGGGTGTTGAAAGAGTTATAAGCTGGATTTGTGGTTTAGAAAACATTAGGGATAGCATTCCTTTTCCGAGAACAATGACTAGGTTTACTCCTTAGAATAAGCTAATTCTTGATTTATTTCTTTTTTAATTCTTTCTTTATAGCTTTGTATGGTTTCTCCTTCTTGTTTTTCTTGACTCATAATTCTCATTAGGTTTTTAGTGATTTTCTCCTCGTCTTTGAAATCATTTCTGTACCTTCCTAGGTATTCTTTTATTATTTCGTGTTCTATTTCTTCAGCACTACCTTTTTTTATATCAACTTCTTCAAATCTTTGAGTTTTTAAGCCACTAGTATTTTTTAGTACGTGGCTAGCTCCTTTACTATAAAGATTTTTTATTTTATCTTTCAAATTCAATTCTTTAATTGTTCCTTCCAGGTAACCTTCGATTTTAAATAAAACAATACAGTCTTTAACATCTGTTTTTTCTATTTCTCTATTTATTATATTAACAGCATCCACGCTATTTGAACTATTTATATTAAGTGTTATTACTTTAACATTTTTTACCTTAACAGGGTGCCAATTAATTTTTCCATTATCATAAAAATAAAAACCTCCATGTCTTAATTTTTCTAGTTCACTAAAATTAGCGGGGAATAAAGGACCTGGGTAAAAAATTCTTTTATTATCTATTTCTTCGTGTTGGACGATGTGAACATGACCCCCTGCGTAATAATCAAATCCTTTAGGAAGTATCTTAGCAGGACTACTTTCCATTTCTTTCAAATAACTTGGTTTTAATTCATTTATGGCTGTGTGGAACATGAATATTTTGAATCCTTCTTCCTTCTCTAAAAAATCATAATTTAGGGTGTCGTAGTATTGTTTCTCTAAATTTCCTTTTTTACCTATTATACCAGTTATTTTAGCACCTGTCTTATCAACAGTGTATTCTAAATTTAGTTTTTTATCTTGAATACTTCCTTTAGTAACGTTAATACCTAATTCTGCTTCTTCAATAATATCAAGCATTGTTTTTCCTGAAGGGCTATAATCATGACTCCCTGCTATGTAATAAGTTCTTATACCTTTATTTTTTAATTCATTCAATTTCTTAACTACTAGCTTTACTTGATCTATCCCGGGCAATGCTGTGTGAAATAAATCCCCGCTTATAAGCAAAAAGTCTGGTTTTAGAAGTATTATATTATTAATAGCTTTTTCAAAACTATCACTAACTAATTTTTTTAGTAATGGATCTCTCCAGTTTCCTAAGTGTATGTCTGCAATATGCGCGAATTTCATATTATTACCGTATTAGTAATAAGGAAAAATATTTATAACTTCTTAATTTATAATGAAAGTATTATGATAGAAGAAAGTTTTAATCCAAACGATAAATCTAACGTAATTGCCGTAGCTGATTTCGAAATTGACAATCAAGACACTTTTCACTTAAAAAAACTTTATGAGATGATTCACGAATGGTTTATGGATCATGATTATAAATCCCCTAGTAAAGTTGCGGTTCCAGAGCACATTGAAAGTTTGTATTTTCAAAAGAATATGGAAGGTGGACTTATGGAGCACGTTATTTGGTGGAGGCCTCAGAAAATACCTGATAATAATCCTTACCTCAAATTTTTTTTTCATATAGATTTTCAGACCATAGCAATGTCTGCTTCTAAAGTAGAATTTAAAGGTCATACTATGAAAACAAATAAAGGAGAGGTTGTTATAAGGTGCAAATCTTATATTATTTTAGATTATAAAAATGAATGGAAAAAAAGCAAATTTTTAAAATTATTTCATAATCGTTTCAAAAACGTTTGGTACAAAAAAACGATTGAGTTTTATAAAAACCAGTTATTTGCTGAAACTTATGATTTACAAAGCATTATTAAACAGTATTTAACTCTTAAAAATCCTCATGAATTACAAAAACCTTTTCATCCAGAAAAAGGCTTGTAAAAAGATATATTTTTATATTAGTACACAACATATTTCTTTTTAAAAGAGGTGATGGTTTATTTTTGACGTTATAACGCTAGGTAGTAATACTTTAGATGCGTTTGTAAAAACAGGTGCTGAAGTTCGCAGAGTATTTCATAAACAATTAGTAAATAATGAGTTAGTAGAAAGCCATGAGGAGAGTTTAGTTTATCCAGTGGGTGATAAGATATTAATAGAGCATCTGGATTTCCAAGTAGGTGGTGGTGGTACTAATTCCGCTGTTAGTTTTAAAAGGCAGGGTTTTAAAACAGCTTATCTAGGAAAAATCGGTGAAGACTTAAATGGTGTTAGGGTTTATTCTTATTTAAAAAAAGAAGGAGTGGATTTCATTGGTTCTTTAGGCAAAGAAAATGGTTTTAGCGTGATTCTTGACAGCGTCGCTGATGATCGTACAATTTTAAACTATAAAGGATGTTCTAACGATCTTCATTATTCAGAGATTAACAAGTCTTTACTCAGTACTAAATGGTTTTATTTTAGTAGTATGTTAGAAGAATCCTTTAAGACTATGAAGAAATTAGCTTTTTATGCTTCTAAAAACAATATAAAAATAGCTTTCAATCCTAGTATTTATCAAGCGAGTCAAGGAATTAATGTTTTAAAAAGCATTCTTGATAAAACTGATTTATTAATTTTCAATAAAGAAGAAAGTCAGGCTTTAAGTGGTGAAGAGGATGTTAAAAAAGTTCTAAAACGTTTAAAAAAGTATGTTAAAGGATTTATCGTAATTACTGATGGTAAAAGAGGGGCTTTATTATACGATGGTAAACATGTTTATGAAGGAAAACCTTCGCCTGACATAAAGGTTGTAGAGACTACTGGTGCGGGTGATGCTTTTGCCTCTGCTTTAACCGGTGCGTTTATAGATGGGGATAGTGTTACTAAAGCTATGAAAAAAGGTTTTATACAAGCTGAAGCAGTTATTCAGAGCTACGGTGCTAAGTCTAATTTATTATCAAAAAGCGAATTATTGAAGAAAGTTCGGCTTGATAAAAGAAAAATTACTAAGAAAAAAATTTGAGGTGTTAATTTAATATGAAAGGTGAGGAAATTTTTAAAGATGGTAGGAGTTTAATATTAGCTTATGATCAGGGTTTTGAACATGGTCCGTCAATGGATTTCAACATGAAAAATGTAGATCCTAAATTTATTTTTGATATAGCTCTAGAAGCAGGTTATGACGCTGTCGCGGTACAAGCAGGTATTGCTCATAAATATTACAAAGACAAGTATACTGAAATTCCTTTAATTGTTAAGCTTAATGGAAAAACCCGTTTTGATAATGAAGATCCAGTATCTTATCAACATACTAGTGTTGAGGAAGCTGTTCGTTTAGGTGCTTCTGCAGTCGGCTATACTATTTATTTAGGCAGTTCTAAAGAACAAGATATGTTTGTTGAGTTCGGTAAGATATGTGAAGAAGCAAGGAGGTACGGCATTTATAGTGTTTGTTGGATGTATCCTAGAGGACCTAGTATTAAAGATGAATTAAGTACTGACGTTCTATCTTATGGTGCTAGGATAGCTATGGAGTTAGGCGCTGATGTTGTTAAGTTAAAATATAATGGGGATGTTGAATCTATGAAATGGGTGATTAAATCTGCTGGTGAAGCCAAGGTTGTTATCGCTGGTGGATCTAAAGTAAGTGATGAGGATTTTTTAAAACTCGCTAGTGATTCTTTAAAATCTGGTGCGGTTGGTTTAGCTGTGGGTAGGAATGTGTGGCAGAATGCTAATCCTTTAAAGATTTCCAGGGAGTTAATGAGAATTTATCATCCTCAATAGTAATATTTAAATAGGTTCGTGACGCATTAGTGTTTTATGAAAGTTGGTTTTAGTTTTAATAATGTTTATGATTCTGATTTTGATCTAGTTTGTAGGCCGGGTTATGATCTTGCTAAAGCTTACAGGCTTACTAAGAAAGTCCCTCCTTCTTTTATTATTAGT
>SKFY01000064.1 GCA_007117755.1 Candidatus Woesearchaeota archaeon
AATAATATTTTAGTTATAGCGTCCCAACTTTTTTCTGTAATCTTTTTTTCATTGAAAGTTATTACATTATAAGTATTATCCTTTAGTTCTGATTTGAATTCTTTTTTTAAATTCTTAGCTATAGCAAGTTCTAAATTATTAGATGCATTTATAAAATCATTATAAGCAAGTTCTGCTTTTTTTACATCAGCAACATTAAAAGAATCTAAAACACTAAAATAATAATCTACTCCCTCTTTATGTTTAGCATTTAAAGCATTAATTTCTTTTAATTTATTTATACAACCGAGATTATTTTGTTTTGATTCGCTAAAATAACACTCTAAGTCCTGTTCTGTAACTTTCAAGGATTCAATACTCGTAGAATCTTCTATAGTATCTACCAATCCATTACTTTTTTTATTACTGACAAGACCCATTTTATCACTGAGTAGTGAAATCTACTTTATAAACTTTATTAATAAACATATAATGATTCTAGTATACTGCTAAAGTGAGTAAGTTAGTAATATACTCAGTCCTAAAAAAATCAGACGAATAAAAAACTACATGCAGAAAAAAAAACATTTATATAATAATTTAACTTACCTAGTGTAGTGAGTAAGTCGTATTGAACGGATGACGCCTTCGGACAGAAGGTCAGGACAAGTAAATACGGATCACTTTTTCTTAAATAAATCATTCTTTTCAATGACTATTTTATCTTTTATCAAATTAACATATTTATCACAATCAGACTTGCCCGAATTATACTTATACCCAAAAGCCCCACAAACAAAATCATTAACAACTAAACCTTGGTTCGTATGACTCATTTCATGAACTATAACAATATTATTTAAATTAAAATGTTTCTCCAAAAGATTAGTTTTAATATAACTCTCAAAATTATCTTTTTGCTTAGAAGACATACTCTTATCAATACAAATAGTTATTTTATCTTTTTTAGATAAATCACCAACTGGTTTTTCTAATAAAACTTTTAATAAATAATTATAAAGCGTAGGTAATTGATTTTTTAAATCATCTTTAATTAATCTCTTATCTATAACAACCGCATAAATATTAAAGTCTAATTTGGAAATACCATCAAAAAACTTCATTTTAACATTTTTAGAGGTGGAACTAAATTTAAGCTCAGATATTTTTTTAGTTCTTTTTTTCAAAGTTTTTTGTCGGACTTTTTTAGGAATTCTAACCCATTTTTTATTATTAAAATCATCAATCAAAACAGCAGAAACCACAAAATAAAAACTATTAAACGAAGAATTACCTAAAAATCCACTTTCATCAATATAAATATACTTCATAAACAAAAGAATTCAAAACAAGTATTAAAAAATTACTTTTTAAATGTGTAGCTAAACTATACTCAAAAAGTGAGCATGCTAAGGGTGCACCCGATCCGAAAAAAATTCAACAAAAAAATGAATAGTCTACAAATGATTGTTTTTGTAGTCGCCCAATAATTTGTTTTTAAAATAGTTAATAAATTTTTTACTCGCATCTAAACTTGCCCCGATAACATATCCTGATCCTGTTTTTGTTATTAGCGAATCCGAAAATTCTCTAATTGTGTTTATCCCATCAACATCTTGAGTCATCCCAATATATGCTAATTCCAATAAACTAACATACGCTCCTAAAAGCGCCCCAGTATCCCTATAGTTACTTATTAAGGGAACATTTTCTTTTTTTATATTTTTTTCCAACATCGATTCATCCATATAAATCACCTTTTACTATTATGTAATAGTTAATATTATTTCGTATATAAATATAATCTCCCCTAAGAGGTGGAGTAATAAATTATTTATATGAGTTCATCAGATTAATAATAATGCATGAAATTCAAAAAATACTTCGGAATATAGGTTTAACACAAAATGAATCAATAATATACTTAGAATTAGTAAAAAAAGGACTCTGCACTACAGGAAAATTGTTAAAGGATTTAAACATAAGCAAGGGAAGAATATACGAAAATTTAGAAAGTTTAAAGAAAAAAGGACTAATAAGTGAAACTAATATTAATAATACTAGACATTTTGAATCAGCTCCGACAACGAACTTATTAGAATTTTTAAAAGAAAAAAAAACGCAAATACTAAATGAAGAACTAAAAATAAAAAAAATACTCCCTGAACTAGAAAATTTAAGAACCGAGAAAGAAGAAATTACAAAAACATTCATATTCTATGGATTTCAAGGATTTAAAAGTTGCATAAGTCAAGCAAATAATATGCTCACAACTAAAGATACCATATTAGTAATGGGTGCTAGCGGAAAACGAGGATCAAAATATGATAATTATTGGATAAATTGGACAAAAAACTTGGAAAATATCGATACTAAAATGAAAATATTATTTAATAATGAAGAAGGAATATATAAAACCATTAAACAAATAAATAATGTGGATACAAAAATATCTAATGTAAATCTTCCAACAGCAATAGAAATATTCGGAGATAAAACAAGCCTTATACTAAACTATGAAAAAGAAAAATTCATTTTAATTATTGATGAAGAAACAACTGTTTCTTTTAAAAAACTATTTCATAATATGTGGGAACTTAACTAAAAACAAATGCTTTCTCATACAAACAAACTGATTGTGGCAAACAATCAAAATTAGAACGAATTTAAAAGAAGCATTCGGAAAAAAGCAACAAAAACAACTAAAATAAAAGAAAACAAAACAAGCCTACGATCCTACTAAAGTGAGCAGGCTAGTGATACGCCCAATCCGGGATTCCACAAGTTATACGAGTGGTCCCAAAAACAATACTTGTTTTTGAGGATGTTCAAGTCAAAGGATGCCCAATC
>SKFY01000056.1 GCA_007117755.1 Candidatus Woesearchaeota archaeon
CTTGGGTTAGTTCATCATTATTTTTAACTATGAACATGCCTTTTCTTGCTTCTTCTTTAACATAATTTCCGAATCCAGAATAAACAGACGTAACACTAGGTATTCCGTATACACACGTTTCTAAAGGGGTATAACCATACGGTTCGTAATAACTAGGAAATACTGCTAAGTCCATCCCTTGTATAAATTCATTATAATTTAATTTTAATAAATCATCTTTATCATCTATGTAAGCTGGATAAACAACGATTTTTAAATTATCTTCTTCACTAAAACCTCTTTTCTTTATTTCTTCTTCCATAAAATTATCGTGCATATAATGTGTAACTAAAGGATTACCTTTTAACTCTTCTTTCAAACCATTATTGGGTATGGCTATCATAAAAAAGAAAATTACTTTCTCGTTTTTTATTTCTTTAAGTGAATCAAGTATTAAATCCCATCCTTTACTCCTATATTCATACCTTCCACTAGTAAAGAAATACTTGTAATCACTTATTCCTGTATATATTTTTTTAACAAAAGAATCAACTTTCTTTTTGTATTTATTATGATTAACTCTAGGCATCCTTTTCAAATCAAGCCCGTTCGGTACAACAACTGCTTCTCTTCCTAAAAAAGCCTTACATTCTTTTGCTGTTACTTCACTAACTGTCGTGAATGCATCGCTATAATTAGCGCTCGCCTTCTCAGCACTATGCTTATCTATAATTCCTAAACCCTTCGCTTTCTCATCAGCATCTATATCATAATTATAAACATCCTCTCCACTCCCACTTAAAGATCTTCCCAATACTGTTGCGTGTGCCGTAAAAACAGTTCTATGCTTATTATTACCCATCTTCAAGTATAAATTTGTAAACCCTGTCATCCACTCATGACTATGAACAACTCCTTTTTCTGTTATGGCTTCTATTAACTTTCCTGCTGCTGTTGAGAAAACCAAGGGCTCTTCAAAGCCATAATTCGTATACAAACTATCTATTCTGAATTGATTCCAGTACTCTGTCTTGTAATAATTCAAATCTTTAAAAAATTCTTTAAAATCTATTAAGAAAACATTAGGCTTGCCTTTTATATTCCAAACTCCATAATGTGCTTTTATTCCTTGTTCTTCTAAACCTTTTATTTTTTCAGAAAACTTACGTGGTATTCTTTTTGGCTTAAAAACATTCTTTGATTGGTTAAAGTAAGGTCCTATACAATAGTATTCTTCACTTTCTTTTTTTACAATACTAGCTTTACTACTAATAACGGTGTTTATACCACCCACTTTATTACAAACTTCCCAACTGACTTCAAACAACATAATCTAATAACCAAGTCTTGCAATCATAGCCATTAACATCAATCCAAGTAATAACCCGAATAATGCTCCCATTAGGAACTCTTTCAGTATGAATTTATTAGGTTGTTCTGTACTTACGTAAGAAACAGGTGTTTTATGCACGTGCTTCCTTATAGGTTGTTCAGTTAATTCTTGTTTAATCTTCTTTGTCATTTCTTCTTGAGGTTCTGTCTTTTCTTCCTTCACTACAGGTTTTTTTGTTACTTTTTTAACTACTTTTTTCGGTGTTGTCTTTGTAGTTGGTTTTTTTGTTACTTTTTTAACAGTTTTAGGCTTCTCCAAAGCTTTTAACAGTCCTGCTTTGCTTTTTTCTTTACTAACTCTTTTTGCAGTTTCTTTATCTCCTAAGCTATTTTCTATCCAGTTTGCAAAGTCATTCTTTTCCTTATTAACATGCTTGCTAAATTCTCCAGCGCTCATTCCTTTAAGCTCTTTCTTCAACTCAGTTATGTTAGATGCTGATTTCCCGTTTTCAAAGTAAAAAGTCATTTTCAGTCACCTCTTCTCTAGTAAGTACTTGTATATTTCAATCCTTACAGAATCTTTTGATTTTGCTTTCCTTACTTTTCCTGCTAGTTTTGCATCTTTAAAGACATATTCTATCCAGTTTGCAAAGTCATTTCTTTCACTATTTACGTGATGTGAATAAACATTAGCAGGCATTTTTTCCAATTCATCAGCTAATCCTTTTACGTTCTTCAATACTTTACCACTTTCTAAATAGAATTGTTCATTTGCACTAGCGTTTCCGTGTACTAAACTCTTAACAGCTGGTTTTTTTGCAACTGTTTTTTTCACTACTTTTTTCGGTGTTGATTTTTTTGTTACTTTTTTCACAGCTGGTTTTTTTGCAACTGTTTTTGTTACTTTTTTAGCAGTTTTTGGTGCTGCTTTCTTTTTAGTTTTAGCCATATAATACCACCCCTCTTTTTATATCTTTAGCGTTAAATCTTTTAAAATGTTTCTAAATTTAATATATCCTTCATAAGTATCATGATCTTCTGATACATTACTACTAGTCAAGTACCTCCATGTACTTAACAATTCATTACATGCTTTTTCTTTTACTTTATGCTCTATTTCATACACTTTCTGGTATAAATCACTATGTAGCTTATGCCATTTAACCTCATGATTATCAACTTTTAAAGGATGTTCTCCTTTCAGTTCTGATACTTTAATATACTCTTTATCTTCATAATCTTTATTCAAATCTCTATAATCCACAAAAATATTATTCACTTCTTTACTTTCGCTAAAAACATTATTTTTATTCACTAAAACAGTTATTCCTGTTTCTTCTTCCTTGTATACTTTGTGAGAATCAACACTTTCAACTCCTGCCAGTACTGTTTTAAAACCAAGTTCGTGTACTGCTTTAGCAACTTCATCACTGTATAAGAAGTCTGTATTCTTAAAAGTAGTTGGTGTATAATTAAACATTTCAACCAATTTTTCTTTA
>SKFY01000011.1 GCA_007117755.1 Candidatus Woesearchaeota archaeon
ACTACATCAAATACTACAACGAAGAAAGAATCCATATGAGTCTGCACTACAGAACACCCAGCGAAGCCTGGGAAGAATGTAAAGTACTTTCGTGATGTAAACCACTTTCGGGATAACAGAATATCAAATTTGATTTGATAACATTTATAAATGAGTTTACTAATTATTTTTTTTATGAAAAACTCTGATAAGTTATATTTTTTCTTTGGTTTGCTTGGTTTTGGCTTCTACAGTGTATATCTTAAGTGAATTCAGGGCTTTTATAAAAAACGCATTTACTACTTGGGCTTATCCTAATGTAAGCAGTTTATCTGGTGATGTACTAACAATTCTTGTTCTTGTCTCTGGCATTTTTACTTTTTTATTATCTCTCAGACTTAGAGGATATGATAATTATAAAGAAACGCTAATTGGCTTGGCTGGTTTAATTATTGGAGTCTTAATATATGTTGAACAAGAAGGGTATATTCCTTTGGCTTTGGGTGTTTTAACGGTAGTCGTTATTTTTCCCTTACTTTTAATATTTTTTAAGTATTTTAAAAAAATTGATTTTAAATTATATTTTATTCCTGTATTCGTGCTAGCTCCTTTTTTTATACCTTTTATTTTATTAGGGAGGAGCTCATTACTCCTTATTAAACTAATACTAAATGATAAATTAGATTCCAAAAAAGTAAATCTTATTGGTATCTTGTTAATAATCATAACTATTGTGGTGGCGTATCCTTTTGTGGAGCCTGTAGGTACGGGTCTAGTTATAAATCATTTTGAGTAATCAAGTTTTGGCTTATCTTATAGAATCTAAATACTCTTCTAAAGGTGGTAATTCTTTAATTTCTGGTCTGGTTATTCTTTTTGAAACCCATTTCCTTTCTGCTCTTTCACATAAGTCTTTTAGTGCTCTTCCTGATATCTCTCCTGTTTTCTCTGCTATTTCTTTCAGTTCTTCTTGTGGTAAGTGCTTTGCATAGTTTTCTAGAATACTTTGTCTTTCATTTGTTTCTGGGTTTCTAAAAAATATGGAGTTGTCAAACCTATTGATTAATGCAGAGTCTAAATCGTTTTTTCTATTGGTAGCTCCTATTAGCATGGTTTTATCGTTTGATTCGAAACCATCTATTTTTCTAAGTAGTACTGATAAAACTCTTCTTGTTGCTTCGTGCATGTTTCCATCTCTTGATGTTGCTAAAGAATCTATCTCATCTAAGAATAAAAAGTTGTTTCCTAATTCTTTGCTGGTGTCGAATATATTAGCTAGGTTTCTTTCGCTTTCTCCGTACCATTTAGTCATTATACCATCTACAGGTACATATATTAGTGGAGTTTGTGTTTCATTTGCTAAAATCCTTGCCATGGTTGTTTTTCCAGTTCCTGGTGGTCCTTCAAACAGTACTGCTTTTGGTTTTATGGATTCGTAAACCTTTCTTGTACCTTTAACAATTTCTTCGTATAGTTCTGGGTGTTGTAGCGGTAATATTATGTTGTCTTTTATTTCTTGTTTTACATCTTCGTATCCAGCTATGTAATCCCATGTTAAGGAAGGATCTGTCTTATATATTTCAACGCCTAAACTTTTTAACCTGTCTTCTACTGTATCTACTTTAGTTTCTTTAGTTACTAATTTGTAAGCGTTTACTATAGCATCTAAATCCGCGTTTTCATATCCGCCAATCTTAGATACTGAAACTTTACCTGGAAAACCATACTTAGGAGGAGATATATTAATAATCTCATTTCCTCCATAGAACCTAAATTCATCAGTAAAAGATTCTTTTAAAGAAAGATCGTCATAATTTTTTGAAAAATACCCTATTAAATCCAAAATATCTTCTTTGTTTGAAAACGAAAAACTAGTTGATGCTGTATCTCCTCCAATTCTAGTTACTTCAAAATTCGGAATTTCTGTGGAATCACTGGATGAAAAAACTTTTTGGTTATAATCTTGGATACTTCTTTCTAAGAAACTTTTTGCGTTTTGATAATCTACAAGACTTTTTTCAGGGTCTTTATTTATCGAGCTTGTACTTTTTGATGTAAAAGGTATGTTCATCTCGTATTGATAGAAAAACAAACCAGTTTAAATAATTTACTACTTATGAGTTATTATTTATAATTTTTTAGAACGCTTGAATAATCTCCGTTGTTTGCTCAAATAAATATATTAACTTAAATACTACTATGCTTATAGTAAACTAGAAATAAAGTTTACAATCCGAACTAAAAGGAAAGAGGAGTTATTTAAACTCCTATTTTTCATATTACTATCAGATAAATAATATCTTCATTCATTAAAACCTTAAAGGTGCTGAAAAGCCTCCATGAAAAAATATTTTTTAGGTGAGGTGCCAAAACCTGATTGGCTGCCAGAAGATGAAGAAACAAAGAAGAAGATACAACGTTTAATTGCTAAGGCAAATAAGTCTTCTAAAGAAGATCTTAGCATCGATTATAAGTATGTATATGACTCAGATATCAACGAGGAAAAACAATGAGATAAGTTCAAGATGTATAAAATCCTGCATTTACTCAAAATTAATAAGCTCAAAATGAATGAGAACAGACACAGATAATAGTCATATTAGCACAGATATCATTTGTCCTAGTATCGTTATAAAAATACCTCGAAACCTAAAAATATGGGCGAATGCCTGCCAAATACGCAATTTTAATTAAGTTTTTTGTTTTTTTTAACTTCTATTATTACTAGTATTTTATCAATAAAATTAATTTTGTCTTCATCTGTAAACATTGTTGCTTTTTGTTTGTAAC
>SKFY01000079.1 GCA_007117755.1 Candidatus Woesearchaeota archaeon
CTTTGTTACTCGCACTTCTTATTTCAAAATCATCATTTTCAATTAATTCAAGGTTCATAAGTTTAAGATCAGACAAGCCATAGTTAACAACTATAAAAGTCACATCACCTGAAGGGCTTTGTTTGGTTAAATCAGAGCTATCAACCCTTACATCTAAATCATAACCAGTGTTAACTTTTAACGCGATCAAATCATTCTTTTCATGTCTATTACCTGAATCGTCAAAATAACTCATGTAAACAGGTATTTTATAAACAGTTGTATCTGCATTTGGATATGCTTGTAAATCAAAAACGAATTCAGTAGTTTGACCAGGTCTGATTCTGTTTATAGATTTTTCAGTTCCGCTACCTATTGGATAAAAAGGAGGATCGTTTATTATCATATCCTGCGGACCTAGTTGCTTATCTAAGTCTAAACCTATTGTGAAATCTCTAAGGTTAGAACCACCGATATTTCTGATGCTTAAAGTTAATTTACCATGTTCACCAGGAGTTATTTCTTCAGGTTCTAAAACAACATTACCAATAGTAGCAATTGCTTCACTTGTTCTTACTTCTACAGGTATTAAACGTGTTGTGACACCTCTTTCGTTACCGACTTCATATCTTAAGACCATGTTACTAACACCTTCTGGCGCGTCAGAAGCCACTTGAACTTCGTATCTAATAACAAAATCTTTTTGAGTTCCTAATACATTAATATTTGTCACTCTATTCCTTTCCGATATTAATCTAAAAGGATGAGAATCTTCAAAAATTACTTCTATATCCCTAGCATCACTAGTTCCTAAATTCTGTACGTTGACCCAAACTTCTACAGTTTGACCTGGCTGTGCAGGTATTGGTTGTTGTTGAGCTTTTTCTATCACCACTGAAGCTCCAGATGCTGAAGCTAAAGTTAAAGTTAAGAAAAACATCAACATTACAATCATTATTTTTCCTTTCATTTTGTTTCCTCCTCTAAGTATTTTGATGTGTCTTCATCTAAACTTTTTACTATCATACCGTCTTTTAAGTACACTTGTCTATCAGCTATTTTAGCTAATTTCTCGTCGTGCGTTACTATTACTATTGTTGTACCTTGTTTTTTTCTTAATTCCTTTAAAAAATCAACAACAATACCACCTGTTTTACTATCTAAATTACCAGTTGGCTCATCCGCAAGTATCATTTCTGGTTCGTTAGCAAGAGCTCTTGCAATCGCTACACGTTGTTGCTGACCACCACTTAATTGATTTGGTAAGTGATCCATTCTTTTATCAAGACCAACTAATTCTAAGTATTTTTTACTCCTAGCAAGTCTTTTTTCTAAAGGAACGCCTTGAAACATCATTGGTAACATAACGTTTTCTTGTGCTGTTAATGAAGGTAATAAGTTAAATTGTTGGAATATGAATCCTATTTTTTTACCTCTTATCTGAGCAAGATCTGACTCGTCTAATTTTGCTATGTTTTTTCCAGATAAGAAAACATCTCCTTTTGTAGGAGTGTCTAAACAACCAACCATGTTCATACAAGTACTTTTTCCACTACCACTAGGACCTAAAATAGCCAAGAACTCTCCTTTTTTAACTTCTAAACTTACACCCCTAAGTGCATGAACTTTGTTTTTTCCCATCTTATAGGTTTTCCACACGTTTTTTACTTCTATTATTTTTTTAGTCATTTTAACCTCTTCATGTTTTGAATCGTTTCATGTAATATTTTTTTTAATTCTGTTTTGTTATTTTTGTAGTTTTTGCTTTTCATTATTCTGTAAATTTCTTTTTTCATATCAATTGATTCTTGTTGAATATCTTCAATCGCTATTTTTCCTTCAGTGATTTGTTCTGCTAATTTCTCATCTATATCAGAAGCATCCACACCATATACTTCTTTCATTATTCCATAAGTTTTGTTTAAAAGCTTTACTAAGGATTCCTTATTCTTTTTGTTTTTTTGTAGTTCTTTTTTTCCTTTTTCTGTTAAAGTATATTTTTTCTTTTTCTTTTCTTCTTTACAAGTAACTAGTTTTTCAGATAATAATTGTTCCAATAAAGGATACATGGAACCATAACTTGGTTTCCAACCTAGTTGTTTCTCTATAGTGTTAACTAGTTCTGAACCGCTCATTGGCTTTTCAGATAATAATTTTAATGTTATATTTCTTAATTGACCTTTCATATCGAAATCGATATATCGGAAGCGATATCAATATATAAAGGTTTGGTAATACCAAAAAATAGTAACAAAAATATAATTAACCTTATAATATTACCAAAAGCATGGAAGAAATAAAAATACAAACTAATACAAGAGAAGAGTTCATAGATATAACAAGAGAAATAGAAGAAAAAATAGAAGGACATACAGGAATTGTGTTCTTACAAGTACCGCATACGACAGCAGCAATAACAATAAATGAAAACGCAGACCCTACAGTAGAAACAGATATGATAAGAAAATTAAAAGAGTTAATACCTAAGAACGATGATTACGAACATCTAGAAGGGAACAGCGATAGCCACTTGAAAACAAGTTTGTTTGGAAGCACACAAATTATATATGCTGAAAATGGAAAGATAAACTTGGGAACCTGGCAAGGAATATTCTTCTGTGAATTTGACGGACCTCGAAGTAGGAAATTACACATAAAAAAACTAAACTAATCCTCCCAATAACATTTCGAAGAATATAGATGCGAAGAAGTAAACACCTAAACCAACTAGTATAAAGAAAGGAATTAACTTAAAACCATCCTTAATATTACCTTTTCTAATAACATTA
>SKFY01000026.1 GCA_007117755.1 Candidatus Woesearchaeota archaeon
GTTCCTTTAACACTAGGATAATCACGTTCTTCATCATACCTTAAAAAACTGTTTTTAAAAACACTTAATGCTTCTTTCCTTCCACCTTTAACAAACAAGCTAGGATTACTTTTAACATTGGGTAGAGCAATAGTATTTTTTATTTCGCCTTTGTAATAATTACTGTAATTATTCTTTATAGGTTTTTTAACATTATACTTTACCGCTTTATTAAAATAAGGAGTGAACACAGTATAAGGCTTCCCATCTTCTTTCAAAACCTTACCAGGCTCGTTCAACAACAAGTCATGGTATGAATTAAAACCAATATTATTCTCTTCACAAAAATTTTTTATCTTCGCATCACGTTCTTTACTGAAAGGAGTATAATCCTCGTTTAAATAAACACTGTCTATTTTTAATTCTTTAATTACTTCTTCAGGCTCGCCCTTAAACAAATATAACTTACTACCTTTACTTTTTAATTCAGAATCTAATTCTTTCAAACTATTAATCATAAACTCAAAAGCATTCTCAGAATAATAATCGTTATTTTCTAACTGTCTAGGATCTAAAAAGAAAGCAGGTATAACAACTTCAGAATTCTTCAAAGCCTCTATTAAACCAGTGTTATCCTCTAACCTCAAGTCCCTTCTAAAAATAAATAATGAAATCATGATTAGGAGAAATAAAAAAAATAATAAAAAAGTTTGGTTTTATCTCAGCTCGAATTGCACGTTAACCCTTGCAGAGTGCTCTACAACACCAGGTTGTATGTCCGGACTTGCACTTCCTGCCATCGCATCCATACTTTCCATTCTGTAAGGCATGTAACCAGTACTTCCTATTTCAAGTTTTAACACTTTTCCAACTCTGTCTCCTTCAGCTCTAGCTGTTGCTTCTGCTTTAGTTCTTGCTTGTTTAATAGCTTGTTCTAATAGTTCAGTTTGTATCTCTTCTTTCTTCTCTTCGCTTAATTCAAATCTTAATCCTTGAACAACATTTGCTCCGTTGTTAACACTAGTATCTAGTATGTTATTTACTTTTTCTAAGTCTTTAGTTTCCACTTGTATTGTTTGTCTTACTCTGTATGCTTGTTCTTCGCCTTCCCTAACGTTGTAATACATAGGGTTTATACTATAGTCGTGTCTTTTAACTTCAACGCCTAAACTTTCCATTTCTGCTACTATATTATTCATGATACTGTTTATTTCTCTTTCAGCGTCTCTTACATTAGCAGTGTCTCTTTGTACTCCTATAGTTGCTCTAAAAACGTCAGGTTCGTATTCAGCACTGGCTTCTCCTTGCGTCGTTATTGTTCTTTCTGTTCTTTCTACATTACTTACTAACATAAAACATAGTATTAATATAATAATAACAAAAAAAATCGTGTTATTTTTTTCTCTCATTTTGCATCACCTTGTGTTTTTTTTAAGGTGAAACAGCTTATAAACTTTATCTAACAACACCACTATTCATATTTCTATAGTATACAAAGAAGCTTCATTCAATACGAATTCAAAATATTGTATACCTTCAGAATCATATTCGTAGTTAACATCTTCAAATTCTAATACTTGAGCACACATCCTGTCTTGCATTTCTAAAGGTAAATAAACTTCAGCCTCAAGTATTAATTTATCAGAATCTCTTGATAAAGTAGTGTTTAATTCATGACAAGGAGTGTTTTTGGCTATTTGACCATTTATAATTATTAAATCATTCTGCCTGTAAACTTCTAAATCAGCCATGTCAGAATCAGGACTGGTTTCTCTAACTTCTCTCTCCTCATCATTATTTTCTTGATCAACGACCTCTTCAGAAATAGTTTCTTGAACACCACAACCACTAACTATTACTAAAAATACTAATGCTAACCACACTTTATTCATCATAAACCACCCTTTTAAAACCCTTTATTTTTATTTGTTTAATTATTTGAATAAAGTGATGGAACACTAGTATTTAAATCTATTTAAGCAAGTCTTTATTTTCTTTATGGCTTAAAAAATCTTCACGTTTTAAATCTTCCATTAAGAAAAATTCTTTTTTATCAAGTACGTTAAATAGCTCTAATTCTTTATTAAATTCATCAAATTCATCCAAGTCTTTAAATATGGCCTCTATTAAGTAATCAAAGCCGTTATTCACCCTGAACAAATTATTAATCCTAGGGTGTTTGATTAAGAATCTTTGAAAGCTTAATTTATTATCCCTATTAACTCTTAAAAACATACTAGTTTTTATTTCAAAACCTAATTCTTTAAAGTTAACTAAGGTACAATATTTTTTTATAAGACCTTCTTTTTCATAAACTTTTAATTTGTCAAAAATGGTACTGACAGGTATTTTTGTCTGCCTACTCATTTTTGTCAAGCTTATTCTGGCGTTGTTTCTAAAATGACTTAAAACAATTAAATCCTTGGAATTCATTTTATTTAACCCCCCACCTTTTTTTTTAAAGCCATAAAGGCTGTTTTTAATAAAACACGACTTATTTAAAAAAAGTTATTTCTGAAAGAAAAGTTTTTGTTTCAGAGATTTCCTGAAACAAATCTTTAAATACTACATTAAACATGTCTTAATCTAATGAATAATATTACCAAAAAAATAATGTTCATATTTTCAGAAAAAGAAGCTAAATCCTTATCAACCACGGAACTAGTTAAAAGCGTTTTTAAAGAGGAATATGAATACGCAGATAAAATAATACAAGACAAATATTCTGATCAAGAAACAGTTAAGAAAGGGAAGAGAAAAAAAGCACAATTACATAGAAAATTATTGTATTACATAAACAAATTAGTAGAAGAAAACATTTTGTTTGTTTCAAAAATAAAAGGGCGAGGAGAAAAACATTACGTAATAAACCCCGGAATAAACTACGAAGGCGGTACAAAGAGATATAACCAGTCAGTAGCAGGAATAACAGATTACCAGTTTAACATGGTAGAATCATTCGAACACAGCGGTCAAATAAATAAGTTCGACTCCTCAAACTGGTACAGAAGACTTAACTCCATATTAGTAGAGCCAACAAAGGACGTTAGTGATATTTACGAAAGAATAACCAACCTTTACATGATATTCAATGACGTCATAGGAATTAATGATTTTCAAAAAGTAATACTAAAAAATGATTATGGAGAAATAGAAGACTTCTTAAAAAAAATAAGTACGGACGCAGAAGAATATAAAAGACACTTAACACTAATAATATCTTTAAAAGAAATAAGCAGAGAAAAAATAATAGATTTCATAAACTGTTTTGAAGATAATACTAACGACAGGATATCAGTAGTTATATACACCGACAAAGAAGAGTTTTTGAATAAAAAAAGCCTGATAAAAAGCTTAATATCAAAAAAAGTATATATTCAAAATAAGAAATTGTGCAAATCACCAATACTCATAGGAAAAAGCGGTGTTTACACTATAAAAGAACAAGAATATAAAGAATATCTTAATAAATTAAAAGATAATTTAATAGGGATATTATACGGCTCAACAACTGTAACCGTGGATTATTCAAAGTTCAGAAATAAATATTCAGAGTTTAGAAAAGCAGTTATGAATTCAGCAAAGTCTTTGATAATAGCAACATCTATACAGAGAGGTAAATCAGACTTGTTTTTTTTCAATCTGAATAAACTTAATGGAAAATACCAAAATGAATTCTACAGGTATAGCTCTAATAAAATAAGAATAAAAAATTATTTTGATAACAACAATAAAGAAGATTTTTCAGAATTAATAACGTCAATAAATGAAGAATTAGCAGAGTTTTCAAAAACAGAAGAAACAATCTTTAAAAGCTGCGGGATACCCACCAGACACGATATAAAGTTAGCACTTAACGGAAGAGTCAGACTTAATATTATGAATAGAGAAGATCTTAAATCAAAAAAATTCAAATGGTTTGAAAAATTAAGCGAATTAACAAATCACAACGCATTATTAATTATGAACACCCCCATTAGTAATGAAGATAAGTATTACGTCTTAAAAGAAGTTATTGAAAATAAGAAAGTAGCCATTTTTAAAGCAGAAGAGGCCAGAGTTAAAGAACACACCCTGGATAAATATTTATGAAAACAATAGATGTATGGAAAGAAGCCTTGCAAGAGGTATGGAGAGAAGGATATTCTTACGTAGATGATAATAATAGAAATGCTAAAGAAAAACAGAATTTAATAATAAGAATAGAGAACGTGGATGAAGCAGAAGTAGATGAGCCTTTGAATAAGATAAGTAAATCACAAAAATGGCTTTATCCTAGCAAAGAAGAAATAACCAATGTTATGTTTAAAGAGTATCAAAGCCCCGCTTATGATTATACGTACGGAGGAAGACTTTTTAATTTTTCCAACGAATTAGACCAAATAAATAATTACATAATTCCCTTGTTGAAAAAAAATAAGGAAACAAGAAGAGCACTGCTTTGTTTCTATAATCCTTTAAAAGATTCTAAAATAAATAACAGGAACGTGCCAGCCATTTTATACACAACAATAAGAATACTAGATGGTAAGCTTCACCTAACAGGATTAATAAGAAGTACAGATTTATTTTTTGGATGGCCAGCAAACATATACCAACTTTATTATTTACAAAAATATTTAGCGGAGAGAACAAATTATAAAATAGGTAATTTAACAACTATATCTAATAACGCCCACATATTCGATAGTTCATTAGATGATATGAAAGATTTATTCGGAGAAGATTTATGAAATTAGAAGAAGCATTAAGAGAACAAATAAAAAAGAAAGATAAAGAAATAGCTAAGCTAAAAGAAGAAAACGCTATATTAATAAAAACAGTTATAAAAAACCGTTTAAAAAAGTGACTTTTGCTTTAGTTCTTCTTTTACAATTTTCAAATCATTTTCAAAAACAGATTCTAAAGCCCTATTATACAAAGTAGCCGCTGGGTGATATACAGGAATAACTTTGTAATTAAAACCATCAATTTTCACATAACTTACTTTACCTCTTAACTGAGATATACCTTTTATTTTATCAATATCCTCAGGAACAAAATTAGTCAAAACTATCTTAGTAGAATGATTTCCCAAAGTACAGATAATATCAGGCTTTATAATGTTTATTTGACGTTTTAAATAAGGAGCATACCTCGTAATTTCTTGCTTAGTAGGATCACGATTATTAGGAGGACGATACTTCACTATGTTAGTTATGTACACATCGTCTTCTTTAATACCAGCTTTTTTTAAAAAAAGAGATAATTGTTTACCCGCTCTACCTACAAAAGGCAATCCTTGCTCATCTTCTTCTCTACCAGGAGCTTCACCAATAAACATGATCTTCGCATCTTCACTACCTCTACTCATTACTAAATTAGCCTTGCTTAAATCATCATTTATTTTTAGTAAATCTTCACGTATTTTTTTTAACGAATCCATTTTTTATAAAGATAAGTAGTGTTAGAGGTTTAATAAATATTTAACTAATAATGATATTAAATAATATAATGACTAAATTTATATAAATGACTTCTTTCTGAAAAAAGTATTATGGCAAAGAGAATAATGGTTGTTAAAAAAGACAAATGTAATCCTGAAGGCTGCGGAGGATATTTATGTATGAGAGTAAGCCCTAGCAATAGAGCAGGTAAAGAAGCTATTGTTAAAGATACGGATGGAAAAGTCAAAGTTAATGAAAACGTTATTACCGACGCCGATCGTATAGCCGCTAATAAATGCCCTTTTGGAGCTTTACAAATGATTAACTTGCCAGAAGAGTTAGATGAAGATCCTATACACAGATACCCTCCTAACGGATTTAGCTTATACAGATTACCAATTCCTTTATTTGGCAAAGTAGTAGGTATCATAGGAAAAAACGGTATAGGAAAAAGCACTACGTTGAATATCATAGCGGGTTTGTTAAAACCTAATCTAGGAATAAAAGACAAAGAAGCTGACTTTAAGGAATTAATTGATAAATTTAAAGGAACAGAAGCACAAGGATTTTTAGAAAAGTTAAGAGATGGAGATATTAAAGTTTCTTTTAAACCACAACAAGTAGATATGATTCCAAAAAAATATAAGGGAACAGTTAAAGATTTGCTAGATAAAGCCAACGAAACAGGCTTGTTAGAAACCGTAGCTGAAAAACTAGACATTACTAAGATTTTAGAAAGAAATTTAGAAAGTATAAGCGGAGGAGAACTACAAAGAGTAGCAATAGCCGCCGCTAGTTTAAAAGATGCGAATCTTTACTTATTTGACGAACCTACTTCTTATTTAGATGTTAAACAAAGAGTTAAAGTTAGTAAGTACATAAAATCTTTATCTGAAGAGAAAGGAGTAGTGGTTATAGAACACGACCTAATAATATTAGATTACATGACTGATTTAATACATGTTATGTACGGTGAAGAAGGCGCATACGGTGTTTGTAGTTTGCCAAGAACTACAAAGAAAGGTATAAACACGTATTTAGACGGTTATTTAAAAGAAGAAAATACTAGATTTAGAAATGAAAGTATAATTTTTGACAAGGTAAGAAGTGAAAAACAAGGTATTAAAGAAGAACTTACTAGTTGGAAAGATTACGAATACAAAGTAGGCAATTTTAATCTGAAAATAAAAGAAGGTAGTATAAATAAAGGAGAAATAATAGGTGTTCTGGGAGAAAACGGTATAGGAAAAACTAGCTTTGCAAAACTATTATCAGGAGAGATAAAAAGCGAAGGTTTTTCAGATTCAGAATTAAAGATTAGTTATAAACCACAGTACCTTGAAAAAAACGACGAGTTAGTATCATTTTATTTAAGAAATGCTATGAAGTACGAATCTACACTGCTAAATCCCCTGAATATAAAGTCTTTATTCACAAAAAGTCTTAATCAGCTTAGCGGAGGAGAACTACAAAGAGTAGCAATAGCTAAATGCTTATCAGAAGAAGCAGATCTTTATTTATTAGACGAACCAAGTGCTTATTTGGATGTTGAACAAAGATTAAAGCTTACTAAAGTCATGAAAGATTTTATGTACGAAAGAGGAAAATCAGCCATTATAATAGAACACGACTTGCTTTTCCTAGATTACTTAAGTCATAAATTATTAGTTTTCGACGGTGAACCATCCGTGAATGGTACGACACAAGGACCTTTAGAAATGGCCGAAGGTATGAATAAGTTTCTGAAAAAATTAGATATAACTTTCAGAAGAGATGAAGAAAATAATAGGCCTAGAGTTAATAATCCCGGGAGCCAAAAAGATAGAGAACAAAGACTTAAAGAATCGTATTATTACTAAAAAAAATATATATTGTTATGTGTGAATAAGGAAATAAATGGATTTTGAAAAAATTTATAGGATAATAACTCAATTATGCGTGTTTTTAGTAATTTTGTTAAGTCCTTTAATAATAATTAGTAATTACACACCCACTTATTACGAAGCTTTAGAATACAGAGCCCAACACGAGTTAAACAACGCTACTTCTTACATGGATGAAATAACTTCTTTTTTATTCGGAAATTCTGAATTAACAAGTTTTACTTATGAAGAAGCAAGCCATATGCAAGACGTTAAAAACTTATTAATAGCCAGCATTATTTTTTTAGGAGTGTGGATCCTAGTAATATTTAATTATTTGACAATTAAAGGTTTTGATAAGAACATTTTTATTAAACCAAGCCTGACAGTCTTAATAACTATTTTCTTCTTAGGCATAGTAAGCTTTCTGAATTTTAACATTTCATTCGAGTATTTTCACAGAATATTTTTTCCAATGGGAAATTACGTATTTCCCTATGATAGCTTATTAATAACTCTTTTCCCACAAGAATTTTTTTATAAAAAAAGCATGGAAATAATTTTTTATACATCATTACTGAGCATAATAACTATAATTCTTAGTTTCTTACTCAGCAACTACCAAGGTACTGGTAAGATTAATAGACTCTATCGTCCTTAACTTTTCAATAACGAAATTACTTACTAATTCAGGACTATCCAAGTCTAACTTAACTATTAAATCCCATTCACCAAATAATATATGAGCTTCAACTACCTCTTTATAATTCATTATCTCTTCTAAAACATCTCTTTCGTTAGGTCTATCCAGACTAATTAATATGTAAACATACATGATAAATCACCTTTTAATAAGAAAGTAATACTCTTTTGTTTAAATTAGTTTTGAAAAAAAACCTTTTTCTTACTTTTATTTTCGCTTCCTTATTTTAATCAGTAAATAAAAGTTCATAACTTTCTTACGAAACAAAGAAAACCCGTATGGCCATGATCTTTAGTTTCAGGCCTTAATACTTTTTCACCTACTTTCCAAGCTCTTTCAATAACCTCAATAGTTTCTAAATACTGTAAATACTTAGGCAGTTCATTCACAGTTTTTTGTATTTGAGTTATGCTAGGACTATAAACTACTAAGTAACCTCCTTTTTTTAAAACTTTATTAGCCGTATCTAAAGCATTCCAAGGAGTGGATATGTCTAAAGTGAATAAATCATATTTTTCTTTTTCAAAATTAGCAGGTTCAAGAATGTTTTTCTCCACGAATACTATATTTTTCAAATTAGTTTTTTCAACATTTTTCTTAGCAACCTTTACATGATCTTGGTTTATATCAACCGTATGAACTTCACCCACTATATTAGCAAGTATTGAAGCTAAAGAACCACTACCAGTACCAGCATCAATAACTAAAGATTCTTTATTAATACCTGTCTTGGCAATTATAGGAGCAGCATCTTTTAAAGTCATTATTTGAGCTCCTCTTCTATATCTTTTGATTAAATCAATACTTGACGGTTCAATAATTGAAAACTCGTCTTTGTCTTTTTTAAGCCTGCCTAGTTTTATATCTTCTTTTTTTAATTCACCAACTTTATATTTTAAAGACTGATTTTCATTCACTAAAAACTCTTCCAAATCATTTAAATGAATTTCTTTATCACCATCAAAGGTTTTTCTAGGCAACCTATAAACAACTTTTTTACCCATGAAAAAAACCATAATAACTATTTTTTTATAAACTTTTATAAATAAAGTGTTATTTTACCCCTAATTATGAGCCTGTGGCCCAGTCTGGATAAGGCGACGGCCTTCTAAGCCGTAGGTCGGGGGTTCGAATCCCTCCAGGCTCATACAAATAAATATAATTAAATAAACCCACCTGTAAAAAAATGGCTAAACAAAAACACGGAGTTCCACTATTACTAAGCATATTCATACCAGGACTAGGCCAATTAGTAAAGAAAAAATTTATACGCGCAATATTCTTCTTTTTATTCTCAGGAAGCTTATTTTATTTATCTTTCAACAGAGGATTCTTCGGATTTATAGGACTAATAATTTATATATGGAATTTAATTGACGCATATAACTAATCTTTTTTCTTTCTAAGAACCACTACTACCTCAACATGATTAGTTTGAGGAAATAAATCAAACATTGCAATCTTATGTATTTCATACATTTTCTTAATAGTTTTCATTTCTTTAGCTAAGACTTTAGGATTGCAAGAAACATAAATTATTTCTTCAGCTTCTAATAATAACATTCTTTCTAAAGCTTTAGGATGCATACCACTCCTAGGAGGATCAGTAATTATACTCAGAACATCTTTATTATTTTTTGAAAAAATCTTATTTAAAGACTTAGCATCCATCACTATAGATTCCACATTAGATTTCTTATTTATTTCAGTATTAAGCTCGGCTGCTTTTATGCTTTCATTAACTTCCTCTATAATAGTTACTTTTTCAAAGTTTTCAGCACACGATATACCAAAAACACCCACTCCTCCATAGAGATCTAAAAGACTTTTTTTATTAACCAATTCTTTTTTAACGTAACTGATCATTTTCTCAGCCATTAAAGGATTGTTTTGAAAAAATCCTTGACTATGATATTTAAACCTGTAATTATTCAATTCTTGCTCTAAGTACTCAGATCCTTTTATGACTAAGTACTCTTGAGGTATGGAAACATCACTTTCCTTATTGTTAAAACCAGCTATTACGTTATCCGCACTTGTTATTTCAGAAAATTCTTTTATTTTTTGCAACCCCACCGATTTTTTTTGACTATCTTGATTAAGTATTATAGTTATACTATTCTTATAAGTTGATGTTCTTATAACCGCGTATTTATATAAGCCTTTTTGGGATTTTAAATTAAAAAAGTCTTTTTTATAAGGCATAAAGAAATTTCTTACTTCTGATAATAATTTGTTTAAGTCATTATTACTTATAGGACAGTTTTCTATATCAACAGGCTTATACCATTTACCTTTCTCTCTGAAACCTATTTTTTCATTAGATAATATGAAATCCATACGGTTTCTATAACCATATTCAGACCCGCTGAAAAC
>SKFY01000093.1 GCA_007117755.1 Candidatus Woesearchaeota archaeon
CATAATTTTATAAAAAAAGAATTTTCGTGGCATACTAAAGCGAAGCAGTACGAAGAAGTATTCGAAAAATACAATAAAAACATTTAATAAAAAAAACTTTCTCCACAATAATTATGAAATTAGCTTTAGTAACCGGCGCGAGCAAGGGTTTTGGCAAGTCTTTAGCTTTAGAACTTGCTAAAAGAAATTATCACATTATAGGCGCTGCGAGATCAGAGGATAAGTTGATCGAGTTAGCCCAAAAAACCAAGGGTGGCTACATAACTTTTGACGGCTACGATATTAATTCGATAAATAGTTTGGCAAATAAAGTAATTCTTTTGTCAAAAGATTATGATTCTGTTGATGTCATCGCAGCTGCTGATCAACACGAAGATGTTTCCGTTACGGAAAATGGTAAGAAGCGTTTCACTAACAAGAGTGATTTCTCTGAAGAGTATAAAGAAAAAGCTTATTCTTTAGCGGTAGAAGGTCCTTTAGCTCTTTATAAGGCTTTCAAAAACAGTGATTTGGATTTTAATTTCTTTTACATAAGTAGTCAAGCCGCGGCGCGTTTCAAAAACAACTTGGATTTTTGGAAGATGGGTAATAGTATTTATGGTCCTAACAAAGCAAAGACAGAAGAGTTGCTTTTGCAATACGAGAATGCTAGTTCTTTACGTTATCCTTTCTTGGACACGGAGATGGCTGATAAGATGTATGAGCAATTAGCAGATTTAGATCCTGTTGTGCATCAAGACTTCGATTTAAACAAGCCTTTGAGGCCTAAGGAAGAAATATTTTTACCTTTAGAGCCTGTTTCTATAAATACAGTTAAGTTTATTCAGGATAACAAGGAAAGTTTTGAAAAGGTTTCTGGTAATGTTTATTCTTACAAGTAGTATTCTTTATACCATTCAACAAATTTTTTAACGCCTTCATCAACACTAATACTTGGCTGATAACCTAACATTCTACGAGCTTTACTAATATCCCCATCAGTTCTTAAGACATCCCCTGGCTGTAATTCTTTAAAAGATATCTTTGCTTTTTTACCCGTTGCTTTCTCAATAGCTTTGATAAAATCCATTAGCTTGACTGTTTCTCCTCTTGCTAAGTTGAATATTTCGTATTGGAAGTCTTTTTCGTAGCTTTTAATGACTCCTGAAACTATGTCATCTACGTATGTGAAATCCCTGAACATTTCTCCTTTGTTGTAAACTTCGATTTCTTTTTCTCTGAGTATATTCTTTGTGAATTTGAATAATGCCATGTCAGGTCTTCCCCAAGGTCCATATACGGTGAAGAATCTTAACCCCGTCATTTTTATACCATAAAGATGGTGGTAAGTGTAGGCCATTAACTCGTTGTATTTTTTTGTGGCTGCATATAGAGATATTGGCTTATCCAGCTTAAAGTCTTCTTTGAAAGGTGCTTCTTGACAATCCCCGTAAACACTGCTTGAAGAAGCATAAACAACCTTTTTAATTCCATTCTTACGCGCGTATTCAAAGACTTGTAAAGTCCCCTTGTTATTTGCTTGTTCATAAGCTAGAGGGTTTTCTAATGAGTAACGAACACCAGCCTGAGCTGCCAAGTGTATAACACCCCCTGTTTTTTCAACGTCTAGTCCTTCGCTGATGTCTTTTTCGTAAAAAACGAACCCTTCATAATCTTTCAAAATAGCAAGTCTATCTTTCTTTAAGGAAACGTCGTAGTAATCGTTTAAGTTGTCTACTCCCACAATAAGAAAACCTTTTTCCAATAATTTTTTTGCTGTGTGAAAACCTATAAACCCTGCTACTCCTGTTATTAAGACTTTTTTCATTTGAACCATGCATAATAGAATTGATTATTTTGTTTAAATAACTTAGGATTTTCTTTTTAATCAATAAATTTATATAATGAAAAGTGTTGAATTCTTTTTTATGTATGGCCAGAAATCAGTTAAGACGTTATATAACGCTAATTTTGAAAGGGTTAAGAAGTATGATTTTAAGATAAAGACTTTGCGTAGGTTAAAAGGTTATAGCTTTACAGAGGCTTTATTGGATGATCTTGATAAAGTTAAAAGGAGTAGTGCTGAACAAGAAAGCGTTATTAAGGATTTGGATGTTTACTTAAGAGACACGCAACAAAGAATTAATAACATAGTTGACGAAGGTGGTTTGAGTAGTTTCTCAGTGGAATTAGTTAATAAAGTTAGTGACTTAGTTTTCTTGATTAGGGAGCATTACGCCAAGGTTAAGAAGACTTTAACTAAAGAAAAAAGCATACCTGAACATCGTCCGGAGAGTGACGTATTGAGTTATTATCACGCTTTTAAAAAAGAAGTTTTGAGTTCTAAAGACGTGGTTGACAAGTCCAAGATTGATGATTTGAAAACAGTTGTGGATGAAGTGAAGGGTAGCTTAGACATTCACAAATCTTTATTAGAAAAAGAACAGGATTTGTCAGAAGAAGAAATCCTGACATTGTTCGATGTGAGTAAGTGGTATTTGGCTAAAGACGAATCACCTGTTAAGTTAAAAGTTTTTTACAAAAATATTATTTATATAGAAGAATTGCTTGTTTTACTTAGGAAGTTAGTAGAAGCAGAATACAAAGTAGTTTATAAGTGGAATCATAACTAAAACAAAAAATGGATTTTTTAGAAAAACAAAGAGAACAAATAGAAGCCATAAGGACGAGGTATAACTTGTTAAGACATGCCAAGCCTGAATATGACAACTTAATGGATACTTACGAGTATCACCACGATGTTTATACTTACGCACGTAATATGCAAAGTAATATTCAAAAACAAATAAATGCTTTACAAGCAAATATGGGCTTTGTAGAAATAGCCATTATGGATTATAAACCAATTTTTGAAAATCTTCACATCCTAAATAGTAAAGATATAGATACTGCTATAAATGCATTAGAAGAAAGTCTTCAAAAATTATTAAGACATTACATTAACTTAAGCAAACAATACAAGATAATTAATAATTTAATTAGCAACCCCAGTCTTTTAAAGAATTCTACTCACTTATACGAATTACAACACGCTTTTAAAGAATTGAGAAGACACGCTTTAGACGTTCACCACGTATGTTACAAAGGATTTTTTTCCAAACACAACCTAGAAAATAATTTAAAAACCTTAAACAACATAAACCTTGATAAGTACAAACCCTCACCGACTAAGAACAGCAGTCCTAACATAGCTTTATACAACCAATCATTTGTTTACTTAAAAGACGGTGTCGCTTTCGTTCTACACCTAACTCATCTTGAGAGTAAAATGCAAGATTTCTTAACGAAAAACTTATAAAAACAACTAGCATCCCTAAGTATTAGACGGTCAAAGCGACTTGGTACTACCTGTTCCCATTTCGAACACAGAAGTCAAGCAAGTCTACGTTCCAGGGTGTACTGTACTGATGTACGGGAAACCTGGAAAGCTGTCCCTTTAATATTCTTAAATAATATTTCTTTATCGTCCTATACCGTGATAAATAAAGCCTTTACTCTCCATATCTTCACGATTATAAATATTACGACCATCTATCAAAACAGGATTCTTCATCAAAGACTTAACCTTTTCAAAATCAAGACTTCTGAACTCATCCCACTCCGTTAACAAAACCAAAGCATCAGCATCTTTTATAGCCTCATAAGACGAAGAAGCATAATGAATAAAAGGATATTCCTTCTTAAAATTAGGCATAGCTTCAGGATCATAAACACTAACAGACGCGTACTCTTTTAACAAGTCACTAATCACTGCTAAACTAGGCGCTTCCCTAACATCATCTGTTTTAGGCTTAAAACTCAAACCCCACACACCTATTTTTTTACCGTCTAAAGAAGATAAAGCTTTCTTAAGCTTTTGAACCACCACTCTTTTCTGTCTTTCATTAATATAATCAACAGCTCTTAACAAAGGACTAGGATGACCTTTTTGTTCTAACATCTGACTTAAAGCCCTGACATCCTTAGGGAAGCAACTACCTCCGTAACCCACTCCTGCTTGTAAAAAACGAGGACCTATACGATCATCCAAACCCATCGCTTTAGCAACTACTTTAATATCCGCGTCGTAATCAGTACATAAGTGACTCAGCTCATTCATAAAACTAATCCTAGTAGCGAGCATAGCGTTACTAGCGTATTTTATTAACTCAGCCGTCTTAGTATTTGTGAATAAAAAAGGCTTGTCAGCCCTGACTAAAGGCTTGTACAACTCAGACAATAACTCACTACTCTTCTTATTTTCTGAGCCAATAACTATCCTATCAGGTAATTGGAAGTCTTTAACAGCCGCGCCCTCCCTTAAAAACTCAGGGTTGCTTATAACGTCAAACCAGACCTTAACACCTCTGTCATTTAACTCTTTCTTTATCAACCTTTTAACGTGTTTAGAAGTACCCACTGGCACAGTGCTTTTAATAACGATTAGTGTTTCTTTACGCAAGTGTTTACCAAGCATGCGAGCAACAGACTCTACCTGAGTAAGATCTGCTTCTCCGTTCTTCTTAGGAGGAGTACCCACACAAACAAATATTACTTTCGTGTCAATGACATCTTCTTCTTCGCTACTAAAAGAAAGCCTTCCTAGTTCTAGATTTCTCTGGGTTAACTCTTTTAAGCCAGGCTCATAAAAATGAACAACGCCTTCGTTCAAGACACGTATTTTTTCTTTATCAATATCAAAACAAACCACTTCGTTACCGAGATTGGCAAAACACGCGCCACTTACTAATCCTACATAACCAGTTCCTATAATACCTATTTTCATAATACATACTAAGGAATCGTTAATACTTAAAAAATATTTGTTTAAAAAAAAAAAGTAAAAAAAGTTTTTTTTCTTAATAATTAAGAAACCACTAATTCTTCTTCTTTCTCAGACAAAACCGCTTCGTAATAAGAAATCGGCTTTATACTAGTAATCTCTGTTTTGTGTATAACATACTTACCATCCTTACTCTTAAGAATCCTTGTTTGGATAGCAGGCATTTGTTTTAACTGTTCTTCTTGTTTTTCACTTAACATATTCACATCACCTCCTTAAAGATA
Organism: Candidatus Woesearchaeota archaeon; assembly: GCA_007117755.1. Classification (GTDB taxonomy): domain Archaea; phylum Nanobdellota; class Nanobdellia; order Woesearchaeales; family 21-14-0-10-32-9; genus SKIS01. Next base: position 5,047 of record SKFY01000093.1, read on the forward strand.
ACATAAAACAAACTTCTTAAATACATTAACTGAGAAAAAACCGTAAGGATTACAATTTCTTAAGCTTAGCTACGAAAAAACCTTGTGTTCCATGACGATGAGGCCAAAACCTAGCACAACCACTTACTTCATCAGCATATTCTTTATCATAAAAACTAGTCACGCCCCTACTACCAATACTGAGAGGAATTACTTCACAACCCAGATTTTTAAGAGCCCAATTAACAACTTCTTCATCTTCTTCAGGCTCTAAAGAACAAGTACTATAAACTAATAAACCTCCTTTTTTCAAAACACTAAAAGCATCCTCTAATAAACGTTTTTGCAAAGCACTCCTATTATTAAAATCACTAATTTTACGCTTATTAAAAAAGTCTTTCTCCACACAAAAATTACCACTACAAGGAGCATCCAATAAAATCTTATCAAAAACCACCCCTAATTTCTTAACATCTAAAGCATTCATGTTAAAAACAGTTGTGTTAGTAACTCCACACCTTTCTAAATTATTAACCAAGCTAGGAATCCTCCTCTTATCTTTTTCCAAAGCATAAATACTTCCTTGGTTATTCATAACACTACCTAACTGGGTTGTTTTACTACCAGGACTCGCAGCCATATCTAACACCGTATCTTCTTTACTTGGTTGTAAAACCTCAACAGGTACTTGACTAGCTGCTTCTTGTAAATAAATATAACCCATTAAGTATTCTATACTGCTACCTAAAGAAAAACTGGATTCGTAGTAATAACCATTCTTTAAGAAAGGAATTTTTTCAATCTCCACACCTTTAGCCTCAAGCCTCTTAATAATATCCTTGGGTGCTTTCAATGTATTAACTCGGAAACTCTTTCTAATACTTGTTTTTTTAAAATCCTCTGCTAATTCACCGTATCTTTCTAATAACATTTTATTACATAACTTTAAAAATTAGTAAATTATAAAAAAGTATGTTTTCAAAAAAAAAGAAGTGTTTATTTGAACTCAAGACTTAATTTTTTATTTTTTTTATCAAAACCAACATAATTTTTCAACTCTTTAACTTTTTTACTCACACCATCCCAACCACTCTCTTCTTTAACAAGCCAAAGAGTTTTAACCAACTTATCAAAATCCGAATAATTAGCGTATATGTAATCACCAATCCTAGCATTCTCCTCAGCTTCTTTTTCTAAATCAAGAATTCTTTTTTGCTGAATATCAATCATACTGCTTAACTTGTCTTTCTTCTCTTTTTTAGAAACAACACTTTCTTGTTCTGAATACTCAAAAAAGTAATCATAAGCCTCTGAGTAAGAAACGAACTCTTTCTCAACACCAGAACCGTTTTTTAAAGGAAAAGGATACACCTCACCACTTGAAAGGATTGGTTTCAAATCATTACTTAACAAATTTTTTATCTCGTTAAAAACAAGTCTTTTATCAGCCATTCTTAACTCATTAACACCAATTGATTTATCCAAACCAGTTCTCTTGACTAATTCCTCAGAATAAACACCTCCTAATCCTAAGTCAACCGCTAAAAAACGACCTAGTTCCTTGGTAACCACAGCTTCCTTAAAAAAATCAGTCTCGGACAAAGTCTTCAAATTAATCTTTTGACTAGGCATAACATAACTTTTTTTAGAATCTAAACTCCTAGACTTAAACCTCTGCCTCTCCAAAGGATGCATAATCAAACCATCCTTGACCAAAACCACGTTTCCAGGACTGAACAACTCAATAAATAATTCAAAAACATCATCTTTGTACGAAAAAACTAATTTAACAATTCTTTCAAAACTCACTTGTTCTAAAGACTGCAAATTAGAAGATTTCAAATACTTACGTAAAAAAGTACAATAACCAGGAGGAGTCCTAGGAGCAACTATTCTTTTATTGGTTAAATGAAAAAAGCCTTCAGGATTAAATCTTAAAGTATGCTTAGAACCCTCTTTGTACAAACGAAAAAAGAAATCCTTACCACTCTGCACTATCTTCTCAACTTTACTACCTTCTAAAAATTTCAATTCATTACACAAATAATGAATATCCAAAGATGATAAAGACCTCATGATTAAAAAGAAGAAGTGTTCTTTTTATTTAAAAACTATGGTAATATTTAAATAAGAAATAAATCATAATGATTAATAAGTATGAAAAAAGAGGATATTATTAGGGAGAAGAATTTTATTTTATTAATAATGGTACTAATGGTTTTTATAAGCTTCTTAGCTTATTTCTTAACACCTTTATTCTTACTAGAAAACCTTTTATTATCCTACTTAATAACCAGTACGATAGGATTATCCCTGGGCTGGTTCATAGCACTATTCATACGTGAATTAGACGTGATGACCAAGCACCATCATTCCAGCGTAGTCATAGTAGTACTTATAGGAAGCATCCTTAACTTCTTAGCAGTACATAGTTCAATCATTACCTTCTCCGAGAAATCATTAGGAGGAGGCCTAGGACTGGCTTTTGTATTCTCAGCATGCTTTTTCATACCCTACCTACTTCTCCTTAATGAAGAAAAATGAAACAAGACTTGAACAGTAAAGCAGAAAACTTTGTGAAAAGCAAATACTTGTCTAGGAAGGAATACGACGACTATTCTTTTAAAGACAACTACTTCTTTATTAAAGGCGGGGAAAAGCATAAAAAAATTTTTTTAACCAGTGAATTATCAAAAAAAGAAGGATACGACTCAGACGTTATATGCCTAAGCAACAGAGAAAACGCCGAATGGATTATTAAAAACTGGGAGAAACTAATAAATAAAGAAAACACTTTCTTTTTTTTAGGAAGTCATTACTGGGCTTTAAATCCTAAAAACCATAATAAGATAATAGAAAGAAAAAACCTTAGGAAAAGCGTTATGACTCTCTTAGAGAATAATTAATCATGACAGAAACTAAAATAACAACTGGTTCAGAAGTACTTGACTGGTTATTAGAAGGAGGATATGAAAAAGACGTCTTAACAACTATTTACGGGCCTCCAGGAAGCGGAAAATCAAATATTTGTTTGATCTGCTTAGCAAGTCAATACGATAAAAAAGTTATTTATATAGACACTGAAGGCTCCTTCTCAGTTAGCAGGGTTAAACAATTAACTGATGACTACCAAGCAGTATTAGACAATGTTATGATCTTAAAACCAACTGATTTTAACGAGCAAAGAAACGTATTTGAAAAACTAACGAAATTAGTTAATGACAAGATAGGCCTTATAATAGTTGATAGTATAGCCATGCTTTACAGATTAGAACTGGGGAAAACCAAAGAAGTATACAAGGTTAATAGAGAATTAGGTGTTCAACTCGCTAGTTTAATACAAATAGCCAGGAAGCATAACATACCAGTCTTACTAACTAATCAAGTCTACGCCGACTTCGAAGATAAAGAAAAAATAAACATGGTAGGAGGAGACATCCTCAGATACGCAAGTAAGTGTTTAATAGAGCTTCAAAAAACAAGTAAAGGAAAAAAAGCCATCCTTAGAAAACACAGAAGCTTACCAGATAATAAAGAAATACTGTTTAAAATAACTAATAACGGAATTGAAGAATTAAATAATGTTGAAGATGTTCAAAACCCAAAAAAAACAAGCGAATAAAAAAAAAAAAAAAAAAAATTGCTGGTTATAATTATTTTTTTCAAGAACGTTTTTTCTTAAATATCAAAAACAACAATACTATAATCGTTAAAACACCTATTATTAAAACTATTAACAAGAAATTATGCTGAGCACTTCTTAAAATATCATCAGAATCCCTAACATTAATAACAGAGCCTTTCTCAAAAGTTAACTTATTATTATACTGCACTCTTCCTTTAATACTATACCTTCCTTCTTCAGAAGGTTGATAAAACATTTCAAAATTAACAATTTCTCCAGGGTCAACAGTTAAAGTAGAAGATTCCAATACCTCAACTATCCTATCATCTTTACTAACAGTTCCTTTAAACTGCGCAGTAACGCTTCTCTCCCCAGTATTCCTAAAAGTCGCAGTTATAGGTAATATCTCCCTAGTACTAGTCCATGCTTCATTATTAATCCTTATTAACTCACCCTCGTCCCTAACAGCTCCCGTTTCCAAAACACTAAAAGTTTTGTAAGTGCTTCCTTCACACAAAGATTCTGTTATCCTAACCCAATACTGACCCGGAGCGAGATCCCAATCAAGACCAGTCGATACTATTTCCCTAGCAGTAGGGAATATCTCCCTATCATAATCATAAGTATCTTCGTAAACAACATTATTTTCTGACTGATCATAAACTTCAAAATTAAAAACAGGATTTATACGAACATTACCTCTGTTATTAACACTTGCTGAGAAAGCCAAAGGAAAACCTACTTCTGCTGATTCCAAGTTAAAACCACCAACTCCACAATCCAGTATTTGCGTATCAGTTATTTCTAAATTAACTTTTATTTCAAAAGCAGCCACTACTTCAGTACCCATCCTACCCCTGTCTTCTGATAAAGCACCTGTTGATACTAGTATACTTCCTTGATAATTATCTACTCTAGCGTCTGCAGGGGGTTCTAATATGGCTGTTATCCTTAAAGGATTATCTCTATTGACTCCTACACCTTGTTCTTCAGGAGTGAATCTCATCCACTCAGCTATTTCTCCTCTAGCTTCAAAGAATACCTCTACGTCGTGTTGGGTTCCTATTGAGACTATGAATTCTTGTTCTGCGTAGCCGTTTCTTAAAACATCGTTAAAATTAAGTTCTGCTCTGTTAACACCTATCATAGCTGATTCTGCAGAGTAAATACTAGTTAAGAAAATAAGTAATAATATTATTGGTAAAAAAAATTTTTTTTGTATAAACATATTATGAGCCTCTTTAATTTAAGGTAATGTCGCTGTGAATCTTATTGTTCCTGTACATACTCCGAAAGGATTGGGTGGTGGTACATAAAGTTGCCAGTAAGTACTGCTAATAACCGGGACGGTATTCTGACTAGGCCTATCCAAAGTAAAACCCATATCCTGATCAACACTACTCAAAGGAATCTTATCATCCCACACAACCACACTATTGAAAAACCTCTGATTCTCAACAGTAATATTCGCACCAATATCACAAACCAAGCCCAAACCATCACCCTCAACAACACCATAACCTAAAACACTAACATTCACAA
>SKFY01000035.1 GCA_007117755.1 Candidatus Woesearchaeota archaeon
GTAATATTTATTGATGAATTAGACGCTATCGCAGCCAAGAGAGTAGATGTAGGAACTAGTGGTGAGAGAGAAGTTCAAAGGACGTTTATGCAGTTCCTTGCTGAGCTTGACGGATTCGAGCCTTTAGGTAATGTAAAAGTTATTGGATGTACAAATAGAAAAGACATCTTAGATCCCGCTATCATTAGACCTGGAAGGTTAGATCGTTTGATAGAAGTCCCTGCTCCTGATAAGGAAGGTTTGAAGGAAATTATGAAGATTCACACCAAGAAGATGAATCTTGATAAGAAGATTGACTTCGATAACTTGTATAAGTTAATGGAAGGAATGTCCGGGGCTGAAATTAAGAGTGTGTGTACTGAGGCTGGTTATCATGCTATTAGAAAGAAAAGAACTAATATAACCCATAAGGATTTCAAGGAAGCTATTATTAAGGTTACCAAGAAAGAAGAAGATACTGGTTATAAGGCTATGTTCGGATAAAGTTTTTTCTTTACAATTTTTATTTATAGAAAGGTGGTGCGCTCAGCAGTTACTCGTTGTCTTCATCCCCTTTCGGGTCAGCGGGTGTTCACATCTTCATCGCGCACCTTTAACTAGTAATAAGTTTTTAGTTAAAAATGCTTTGTTAAAATCTTATTTTTTGGAAAACTGTTGTGTACCCTAGAACGTCTGATCTTATTATGTTTGTATTATCGGTTAGCATATTAAACATGAATTCTTTGTCTGTAGTCATTATCATGCCGTCTTTAACTTCTAAGAAATCGCTTTTTATTGTGCCTTTTTTATTCTCCCAACCTATTATAGTTCCTGTTTTTAATTCTTTAAAATTGTAATTTTCTATGCCTGGCATTAACACTATGTCTTCTCCAGTGTTTTGTTTTGAGAAGTTAAAGCTTGTATAATCTGGCAAGGTTATTTTTTGTGTGTTTTTACTTATCAGTATTTCAGTTCCTAAGTTTATCTTGCCATCCATAACATCTTGGTAAATCATTATTTTCTCTAGTGCTTCATAAGCCATTTCGTGGCTTTTTTTAGAATTATATTTTCCACATTCTAGTACGAAACTATCACAATAATTACTTGCGAATTTTGCTAGTGTACCTAACCATTCTATTTGTATAACATTTTTTACTAATGTACTAGCTAGTTTAATAGTGTTAAGGTTATTAGTTGGCGAAACTATGAAAGCAGGGTTTTTCGCAGAAGTATTATGAAAGTCCACTAGCAGTTTAGGTTTCTCATTTATTATGTGTTCTTTTATCTTAAAAACTTTAAAGTTTTGTCTTTCGAATTCCCCCGTATCAACCCATATCCTGTTCATGTCCATCTGGTCTTTTAGAAACCTGTGTGTAAAGTATGGTTTTTTTAGTGCTGCTTTTACATTTACGAATATGAAGCTTACCGGTTTTTTTAATCTAATCTCTTCATGCTTTATTTTTTTTAAGAACTTGTGTGTTGCGTAATAACCACTTGGTTCCATACCATGTACTAAACAACTTATGATAACTTCTGAATTTTCTTCTTCTGATGTTTTTATTATTGAAGTATCTCCTAGCCATTTCAGAAAGTCAATAGGTTTTTTGTTTACTTCTTCAGGTATTTCTTTTAGTATCTTCATTTTTTTTTAGTAAGCTTGTTACCTTGGATTTTATATTATTTAAATCTTATCTAACCACATAGTTTTTATCTCCTATTTTTTTATAGGATCCATTTAGTGATCTTTGAACAATAATATCATTTGGTAATATCCCTTCTGCAGTTACAGAACTTGATATTGCTTTTTCTGCTTCATAACTCGCCCTAGTTTGATCTCTGTATTTTTTATCTAGAACTTCTGTTAAATAATCCTGAAACTCTTCTAATTCCATTTCGTTTATGTCCGTTGGCATATCAAATTGTTCTATGGTTGTGTCAATCGTATTCATTTTTTCTTAACCTCTGCCAACTATTCTTTGTCTTTGAAAAGTGTTCCCGGAGAATAATCAGCGTTTTTTTTAGGGAACACTCTATATAATAATCAGTACCAGCACTAGTAAAATATTTTTTTGAATAGCTGGTTTTGAAGACATAAAACTATTTATTGGTTTTTTTATTATTTAAATTTTTCTAATATCGATGCATACCCTGTATTTTCCAGGCGAGTAATTACCGCATTTTACTGTTTTTAAATTTACTTTCTCTTTAAACATCTTTCTTATTTTATCCTCCAATAAAGGTATTTCTTTTTCTGTTGAGAAGTCATAGTAGTGTATATTCTTTACCTTCTTGAATTTTTCAGCTATTGATTGAATGTGTTCTTTTGCATTATCTGGTGCTGGCATTACTATCCTGTCGTATTCGTCTTCCAATTCGTTTAACACTTTTTTGACATCTTCATTTATTAGTATTATATTGTTCATCTTGTTTAGCTTAATATTTTCTAGACCATATAGGTGTCCTTCCTTGTTTATTTCCACTCCTATGATTTGTTTTGGCTTGGCTATTTTAGAAATCACCAGAGGGTACGGGGCACATCCCGAGTAGAAAACCACGACATTTTCTTTTTTATTGATTTGTCGTGCTACTCTTTTTCTTTCTGTGCTCATTCTTTGACTGAACTATCTCGTTTCCACATTCAATTTTATTTTCACATTATTTTCTTTGTGTATTGTTTCTTTAGTATTCTTTCCTGCTAAGTAAC
>SKFY01000047.1 GCA_007117755.1 Candidatus Woesearchaeota archaeon
AAAACAAGGTTATTCAAGAATTTAGAAAAAACGAGTGCACCCCTGATTTTAACACTGAGGATGTGATGCCCGATCCGAGACTTGAACTCGGGTTTCAACCTCCGCAGGGTTGCGTGATATCCACTACACTAATCGGGCAACTAAATAATCTTTTTTGGTTTTTATAGGTCTTTTATGTTTTTTAAAGGATAGTTGTTCATGTCTAAGCCTTTTTTTAGGTTTATGTTTCCACAATTTAAGCATCTGAAGTAAGCGCCGTATTTACCAGTCATTATGTCGAGGTAGTCTCCACAAGCACATTTTAAGTCTTTTAATTCTTCTTTTTTGTGTATTGAGCACGTGCTTAGTCCTTGTTTGTTCTTGTGGGATGCTTGTTCTCCGCATATTATGCAAGTGGGTGGTTTGCTTCCTTTAACGAGTCTGGTCATTATAAAAATGGTTTTTTTCGGTGGTTTAAAAAGGTTTTCAGAACTATACGAATGGTCCTAGGTCTTTTTTAAAATCTTCTATTAAGTCTACGGGCCAAGGATTGGTTTCTAGACGTAGTGCTAAGTAGTAGCTTATCCAGTCTCCTAGTGTGAGTGCGCTGAATATTTTTATGAGTTTGTTTCCTTTTATTTCTAGTTCTGTTGCCGTCACGCCTTTTTTTGTGATGTGTTTTTTTGTGACTTGTATTCTTTTTTTGTTTCGGTAAAAATCGTCTGTGAATGTTAGGAATATGACGTGAAAGTTTGTGTTTGTGTTTTCGTAGCCGTTAAGTTCGTTATGGTTTAGTTCGGGTATTAAGGAGTTGAATGCTAAGGTTTTAGCGTTTTCGTTTATTTGTGTTTTCCACCTGTAACCTATGGCTTCGTGTTTTGTGGTTGTGTAAATTAGAGGTGTTTTGTCTAATAGTTTTTCTGATAAATCCATTGCTACTTTTTCAAAATTTTGTTTGGATAAATAACTTGTTACTTCATCTACTTCTTTTTCTTTATTCTTGATGAGTCCTAATTCTTCGAATATTCTTAAGAATAGACTAAAACAATATGCTAATGCTGCTCTTGGTTGATATCCTTGTGGGAGTCTTATTAAAGGCGTATTGGTTTGTTCTGCGTAATTATCTAATTTTCCCCCGCTGCATATTATTAAGATATTGGCGTTTATTCTCCTGGCTTCTCTGTAACAGCTTATTGCTTCTTCTGTGTTTCCTGAGTAAGAGCTTATTATTATTAAGTCTTCTTTAGAAGCATTAATGGGTAGTTTGTAGTCTTTAACAGTTGTTATGTCTACTTCTTCCTCTAAATAAATTTTGAGTAAGTCGCTTGCTATCCCGCTACCTCCCATTCCGCATATGAAGACTTTGGAGTATTTTTTTCCTATGTATTTTTCTAATAAATTACGAGGGTTTTCCACGTAGCCATTGTCTAAATCTTTGTATATTTGTTTAATGTACTTTCTATAATTAAAATCGTCGTATTTATAATAATCATCTGGAAAAATTTTATCTGTCATATTAATACTACATTAGGAAGGTTACATTTATATAATTTTTCTTATTATATTTGTTTTTATGAAAGAAATTAATGATGAATTATTGGATAAGTATTTTGATGTTACTCGTAGGGCTTTAGAAATGGTAAAGGATAATCCTTGGGATGAAAAACGTAAAGAGATTGCTGATGATTATTATAGGATGGCTAAAGATTATTTTAGTGATGCTGGTTTTTTTAGGGAGAAAGGAGATTATGTTCGTTCTTTTGGTGCTCTAAATTATGCTCATGCTTGGTTAGATGCTGGTGCTAGAATTGGTTTGTTTAAAGTTAATGATAATCAGTTATTTACTGTGGATTAGTATATTCCTGGTTCCATGAATACTTGGCTTGTTTTAACAGCTATTCCTTTTTCATTATTTATTAATTCTTCACTGTTCATTAAGGCAATTCCTACTAGTACGAGTTCGTTTTTTAAACTAAAAACTGCTACTAAGTCATCTTTTTTAATATCTTGGCTTAGTTCAAGTATTCCAGGAACTTTCAAATAAGCGCCTTGGCATAAACTTGGTATTGCAGAATCATGTATGATTATCTTTTTTAAATGTGATACGCCTTCTTCTATAGGTATTAAATGTTTTCTTAGCTCGTCGTTTTTTCCTTCTTTGTAAAAATGGTAATAGTCACTAACTTCGTGAAGAGTTAGAGCTCTATCTTCGGTGAATGGGCCTGCTTTGGTTCTTCTAAGTTCGCTCATATGAGCTCCTGTATTGGCTTGTAATCCTATATCATGAACTAGTTTTCTTATATAAGTGCCTGCTTCGCACCCTACTCTTATTAAAACGTCTTTTTCTTTTCTTTCTAAAACTTCAAAAGAATAAATATTTCTTTTTCTTAATCTTCTTTTAACAGCGGATTTCTTAGGTGGTAATTGTTCAATTTCTCCTTTAAACTTTTCCAATACTTTATTTAAGTCTTCGTTATTTATGTCTTTGTGTAAATGCATAAGGCAAACATACTCTTTGCCGGCTGTTAATAAAGAATGAGTTATCCTAGTGGCTTTGTTCAAAGCAATTGGCAGAACACCTGTAACTCCGGGGTCTAAAGTTCCTGTATGACCTGCTTTTTTAATACCTAATATCTTCTTTAAGTAATCTACTGTTTGATGACTTGTGGGTCCAGGAGGCTTATCTATTATTAATATGCCTTTATTCAATAACTCTTCTGTTGTTCTATCTTCAGGCTTCTTTCCTTTTGAAGGATCTGTAATCGCTTCTTTTTTAACATGCATCATAATCCTAATATACCATCAATTTCTTTTCCTACGTTTCTTAGCTTAGAAAGAGTTTTCAAAACATTAGCTTCTACTTCATCTACTAATTCTTCTAAATTATTCACTTTAAGATAATATTTGTTAGCGGCGTTTATAATCAAACCTGATTCCATAAGTTTGTTAAGGTGGTGAACTACAGTTCCCCTGGTCAAACCTGTTAATTCTGCTATCTCGTCACTATTCAGGCCTTCTGAACCTTGTTTTAAGTCCCTGACTAAAACTATGAATATTCTAAAGCAACTACTATCTCTATCTCTGACATTAAATAATCCTAAACTAGCGCCGAACCATTGTAGTAATTCATTAAGATTGTGTTTCCCGGGGTTTCCACCGCTTATTATTGTAATCTTAACAAATCTCATAAATAATGGTAAGGCTTTATTTGTTTAAAAAGATTACTTTAAATCATAGAAAAATATTTAAACCTATGATTGAAAAATGGTTTTTATGGAAGATGAACAATATGATGATGGTGATGATCTGGAAGAAGTTTATAGTGGGGAAGGCCGTGAAGACTTAGTTGATAATGATGAGATATCTCCTGAAGAAGAAGCTTTCATGATGGGTTACGACGAAGAAAAGGAAAAGAAAGAAGAAAGCAAAGAAGGAGATGAGGCTTACGAAAAGGCTTTTGAAGAATCTCAAAAGAAAAAATAATCCTTTTTTTATTCTTTTTTTACCACGTTTTAAAATTTAAATCACTTGCTAAGCGTTTTATATTATTACTTAATTCTTTAGCACTTCTTTCCTTAATAAGTTCTGATATGCTCTTCTCTCTAGTAAATGACGTATCAATAGAAGGCATAACGCCACTCTGGCCAGAACCATCCAAAGTCAACGCGGGCTTATTAACAAAAGATCCTATAGGAGGCATAATACTTCTTTCTTTGAACATATCCAAACCCAACACAGGCTTACTACCAACAGAAGAACCAATAGGTGGATTCACAAGGTTGTTCTCGGGAAATAAGCCCGTTGTATTAATAGGTGAGGGTATCTGAGTTGGAAGACCGAAAACTTCAGATCTTAAATTTTCTCTTTCTATTTGTTTATTGCGGAAGTGAGTATCGTGTATGTCATCGTTTATCACAGGATTGAAGCTAAACATAGGTAAGGGTTTTGCTTCAGGAATTTCATAGTCCCTTCTTAAGCCCTCATTCATGTTGTTTATAGGTCCTGTTAATTGTATTTGAGGTAACTCAAACATATCATATACTTCTTTAGGTTTTAAATCATATGGCTTGCCTATAATATCTAAAGCCATACCTAAATTTACAGGACTACTAAAAGTATCATCTGATGGATCATTCAATCTATCCACTAAAGGTCTGAAAACAGAATTAACTCCGTGCATTAATCCATAATTCTCTGTATCGAATGCTGTGTTATCAACGGGCAAACTAACAGGATTGTATGACAAACCCAGATTTTTACGTCTAGCTGTATCAATAAAAGATTGTGCGAATTCAGACACTTGGTCTAACATAACTTCATTCACATTCGGATCAGGATTTAATAAAGGCGTATTTATGGGATTGCCAAGTTTATATTCTGGGCCTCCTAGGCCGGCTTCTCTTCTATAAATATCTCCTAAAGTAGGACGGTTGTCTAATAATTGGTTCCATTTTTGGTCGTTATCTTCCCATTGTGGATTTCTAGAAAATTGTCTTATTGGATCAGTACCTCCATAACTGAGGGGTGTTTGTGGTATTCTGGCTTGGAATTCTTGTTGTCTTGTTGCTTCTTCTCTTCTCATAGAATCCATTTCTAATCTGTAATGTTGGTTAACGTCAAAACCTGTATAACCAATACGTTCGTAAGGGTTAACTGTTGGCTCAAAGTTATGAGGTGTATACGCTACTCTTCTATAACTTCCGTTAGCTCCTGAATTTAAATATTGTTCCGTAGGACTTAAAGGTGCACTAGAATCGTTATGTTGATTTATCATGATAAAACCCTCCTAAGCATAATAAGCTTATTATTAGGAAAGTAAGTATGTATTAAATAATTTTTTATTCAACTTCTACATATTCTATCGTATTCGCTAATTCATCTACTGCTCTCACATAATTCACGTTTCTATTGTAACCCCATATCGCGTAGTAATTACCTACTCTCACACTTATTTTTTGATTGTTTAGTTCGGGTATCCAACTGAAAGATACACCTGTTTCTGGATGACTGCCTCTGTTATTAGCTAAGTAATTAGCTATACTAAATATGAAGTTTCTATTTGTGAATAATTCATCGTCTTCTACTTGTAAAAATTTTACTTCTAAAGAAGTTGGTAAGAACTGACCTTGTCCTATTGCTCCCGCGTAACTACTTTTCTTTTTGCTTAATTTTTCCATGGATATATTGTTTTTTTCTGAGAATCTAATTAGTGCTGCTAGTTGATCACTAGCGAATTTTCTTCTATTTTCCATGTTAAACTGTGAGTATAAACTATTTACTAAATTAAAAAAACCTATATTCGTTCCGAAGCTTGATTCTATTCCTTTTATTGCGGCTATGTACCTGTGATCTACTCCGTATATTCTTTGTGCTTCTAACAAGTCTTCTTCGTACTTATTAACATAATCAGGCATTTTTTTAATTAAACTATCTAATCCGAGGTTTTCCCTGTATTCTTCGTATGTCATTCTTCCTCTTGAAGATTCTTTTTCAGGGTTTACATTGAACAGTCTTTCTACTCTAGGATCTATTTCAAACTCGTTATTTTGTATGAAGTTCTCAATGCTTTGCTCAGAAATACCTCTCACTCTTAAGGAGTCCGCCATATCATTTTCTACGTTAGGACTCATTGTTAGTAAAGAAGTTAGTAATATCGTCTTTAAACTCATTCTTTATCGTTAATTTCTTTTTTTAACATAGTTATAAAATCTTTTATTTTCTTTTCCCCGAGGACTTTCTCTTCTCTTGTTCTCACGTTTACTGTTTTGTTCTCCACTTCTTTATCTCCTATAACGACTATGTAATTAACTTGTTCTAGTTGTGCTTCCCTAATCTTTTTATTCATAGTTTCTTGTTTAAAATTAGTCTCAGCCCTTATATCTTCATCTTTCAACTTCTTTAACAATTTCTCAGCTTCTCCATTATGCCTATCCGCAATAGTTAATATCTTGACTTGTACAGGACTTAACCATAACGGGAATTTCCCTGCGTGATGCTCTATTAACAAGGCTAAAAATCTTTCATAACTTCCTAGTATTGCTCTGTGTATCATGACTGGATGGGATTCTCCCCCTTTTTCATCAGCGTATTTCAAATTAAAACTCTTAGGCATTGCGAAATCAATCTGTACAGTTGCTAATTGCCATTCCCTGTTTAAACTATCTTTGAACATAAAATCTAATTTAGGACCATATATGGCTGCTTCTCCCTCGTTCCTTCTGGCTTTCAATCCTAATTCTATATTGATTTCATTTAACATATCTTCTGCATCAAACCAATCTTCTTCGTTCCCGATATAATTCTCTGGCTTTGCAGGGTCCCTGACGCTTAAGCTCACCCAGTGATTACCATACAGACCTAGTTTTGTATAAAACTCTTTGATTATGTTGCATATTATTTTAGCTTCTTTCTTTATCTGATCAACAGTGCAGAATATATGGCCATCATCTACAGTTATAGCTCTAACCCTTGCAAGTCCTGATAACTCTCCGGGCTTTTCATCTCTGTACTGCATAGTACTTTCCATATATCTTAAAGGCAATTCTTTATAACTCCTACTTTTACTAGCGTATATCTGTGTGTGATGAGGACAATTCACAGGTTTCAGAACTAAGTCTTGATTATAATGCCCTTTTACTTTAAAGAGTTCTTCTTCAAATTTCTCCGCGTGTCCACTTTTTTTGTAAAGGTCAATCTTAGCCATGTGTGGTATAGTTACTTTTTTGTAATCATATTTTTTACTTATTCTTTCTAGCTCTTTCTGTAACTCTGTTCTTATCGCAGTTCCTTTAGGAGTGAATAAAGGAAGACCACTACCTACTAATTCAGAGAAAGTAAATAAGTCCATTTCACGCCCTATTTTTCTATGATCTCTTTTTTTAGCTTCTTCTATGCTTTTCAAGTATTCTTTTAATTGCTTCTTATCAGGATAGCTTATGCCGTATATTCTTTGTAATTGTTTATTCTTCTCATCTGCTTTCCAATAAGCCCCGCTTATTTTTGTTAGTTTAAAAGCTTTTATCATTCCTGTTCTTGGAAGGTGTGGTCCTCTACATAAATCACAGAATTCTCCTTGTTTATAGACACTAATTTTTTCTTTATCAACCTCTCCGAATTCATCCACGTTTTTCAATATTTCTAATTTGTACTTATTATCCTTGAACATTTTTTTAGCTTTTTCAAGAGAGATTTCTTCCCTTATAACAGGATGATTTTCTTTCACTATTTTTTTCATTTCAGCCTCTATTTTATCAAGGTCTTCTTCTTTAAAAGGAGCATGGTCTATATCGTAATAAAAACCTTCTTTTATAGCAGGTCCTATTGTTAATTTTGCTTCTGGAAATAATCTTAGAACTGCTTGCGCCATTAAATGAGCGCTGCTATGCCAAAAAATTTCTTTACCAACATCCTCTTTAAAAGTAATTATGTTAATGTTACCGTCACTTTTTAAAGGCGTGGTCAAATCTAAAAGCTCTGAATTAAATTCTATTGCTATTGCCTGCCTAGCTAAAAAATCACTAATTGAACTGGCTATCTCTAGTCCTGTAACTTCTTTTTTAAAACTTTTAGTGTTTCCATCAGGAAAAGTAATTTTTATCATAAAAAAATAGTACTAGGTTATTATTATATAAAAGTTTCTAGGCTTCTGCCTTATACCAATAAGTATTTCTCTTACCAGAATTCTTATACTGAATCATATTAGTTTTCCTGAGTTTTTTAAGAGACATCGTCACGCTACCTATGCTGACGCCTAACTCTTCACTAATATCTCTGGATGTGAACCATTTATCAGTATTTTTACATAAAAAATCGTATACTTCTTGTTGACCCATATTTATTACATTAAACCTTTATATATTTAAGATTATTGTTTTTTTTTTATGGATTATAGTATTATTGCAATTGTCATAAAAATCAAAGATAACAATATCAAACCATAACCTACAAGTCCATATGTGTCCAAATTATTAAAATAAACTAACAAATCTCCTATTAATTTCTGGAACTCTTTATCCAAATTTTTAAAATCCATATAAGAATACTTAACATTATTGTTTTAAATATTTTTTTATTCAATATGCAATTCTAAAACGTCCTCGTCCTTCAAAACATGTTTTAAACTCTGTCTCTGACCAGGAAACTTAGCAGAAGGACCCCAGATTCTACAAAACTTAAACTTTTCTTCAAAATCTTTATGTAGCTTAGTACAAACATTTCTAACACTAGAATTTCTTTTAATAATCAAAGGCTCCTTATAATCAGCTTCTTTACCAGGCTCCTTCATATAAATACGTACAAGATCTAATTTATCAAATATAGCTTTCTTTAAATCTTCCAAGTCTTCTTGCACATGAGCACTTATCTTAAGATCTGGTTTTATTTTTTTCTCTATCTTCTTCAACTCTTCTTCAGAAACCAAATCTATTTTATTAAGAACAACCAAACTAGGCATGTAGACTTTATTGTCTTCAATACAATCAATCAATTCATCAATACCTATTTTTGATCTTATCAGAACATCAGCGTTGTTTATCCTAAAAGTTTTAAGAATAGAAATAATAGTCTCTTCATCTATGTCTAGTTTAACCGTTGAACTTATTTTAATACCGTCTTTACCTGTTTTCTTTATTTGAACATCGGGTTTTTTAGTATCTAATCTTATACCTGCTTCCCTAACTTCCTTAAGTAAAGCGTTATAGTGCTCTGGATAATTAATATCTAATAATATCAAAATAAGATCTGCAGATCTTAACACGCTGAGAACTTCTCCACCTCTTCCTTTTCCACTAGCAGCTCCGTGAACTATTCCTGGAACGTCTAATATTTGTATCTTAGCACTTTTATATTCTAAAATACCTGGTATAACTGTTAAAGTAGTAAATGCGTAGTGACCCACTTCAGAATCAGCATCGGTCAACTTATTCAACAAAGTACTTTTACCCACGCTTGGAAATCCTAGTAAAGGAACAGTACCGTCTCCTGTTTTCCTAACACTATAACCTTCTGTTTTACCTTTGCTACCACCACTTTGTTTTTCCTTTAACTTAGCAATCTGAGCTTTATATTGACCTATGGCTTTTTGAGTGGCTTTATTATAAGGTGTATTAGCTATTCTTTCTTCTAATTCCTTAATTTTTTGTTCATTATCTGCCATTTAATCATAAATGCGTAGTTCTTGATTGTTTATATTAATTTTCTTATTAATTGAAGAAAACATTTATATATTGAATCTTTCACATTTACTATTTAATGAAAAGAGTTTTATTGATTTTGGGCATTGCACTTTTATTTATTTACCCAGTACAAGCAGGTTGTGAAGGGGTTATAGGCGCGTGTGGCGAAGGCGTGGATGTACAAGGTCACGGAGCAGTTGCTCTTTGTGAATCTGATTGTTTTGTATGTGGTGCTAGTGATGGTGTTTGTCCAGAAGATTTTTCAGACGGTTCAACAAGGGATGGTGTTGAAATGCTTATTAAAGTCCCTGTTGATGAAAGACCTGTAGGATTCACAGATTATCAATCTAATTTTGAAACTGGAAACGAAGCTTGTTCAGAAACAGGAGGTACTTGTGTAGAAGTACAAGAATCTCCCGATGGAGATTCTTGGGGAGCAAGTTATAATACTTGTGACACGCCTTGGACCTTTATGAGTGATGATAATTACTACAGAGCTATTTGTGATGATGTTCCTGTAACTCCTAGTTGTTCAATCTGTGCAGATCCTGACTGTAGAACGAATTTAAGAGGTTATGCTTATGATATTAACACAAACGAGCCTTTAGAAAATGCGCTTATAGGAGTGACGAGTGCATTTAATAATGACGTATTTTACTTAGAAACATCTGAAAGCGACGGGTCTTACGATTTCGAAGTGGCTAGGGGACAATTACAATTTAGTTGTGGATATGATAAATACTATCCCGTGGCTGATCAAGAAATTAATCTGCAAAGAGGGAGTAATACAGTGGATTGTGCTTTAGAAGGAGCTTCGTGTACACAAGACTGTACATTACCTAATGAGTTCGGAGTAGACATATGCAGATCTGAATGTGAAGGTGATAATAATTGTGTTTACCAAACTACTGAGTTTGAAGGAGAAACTTATGATGCTAGGGATATATGTAGTAATAGGCCTTTGGGAAGTTTTCAAAACATAGGTAGAATTAACAATACTCATACATTAGGAGTTACTTGTTGTTCAGGCTCTTTCACAACTGTTTATAATCCTAGGTTCACAATAGATGCGGATAATGTTAAGAATCTCTTAACTAGAGAATACAGGCGTTTATTAGATGGTGAACCAGTAACAGTTAAGATTATTGTGTATAATGAGTAATTAGAAATATTTTTATTCTAAGAGTTTTATTAAATATTGTTATGAACAAAAAAGGGGTAATATTTTTTACTGCAGATACTATGATTGCTGCTTTAGTTTTAGCCATGACTATTATTATATTACTATCTTTTTATATAAATCAGCCTATCTCTTCAGATGTTTTATTTTTGCTTAACGAGTACGAAGATTATGTTTTGTATACTGATATGAAAAATATAGATTCCATAATTTATACTCCTCCTCCCGAGGAATCAGAAATAGGTGGTTTAAAAGTTCATGAAAAAATATTGTTGTTGCACAGAAATAACTCTGTTGAATCAGAACAGTTCGTAAGTGATTTAAGCGATATGTTAATAAGTGATGTGTACGGAATTTCTTACAGCTTAGATGATGAAGTAGTTTTCAAAAGAGGCATTCATGATGAGGTTGTTATAAATTTATCTAAGAACATCTTAACTTATTTTGTTTATGAAGATGAAATTTATGGTCCTAACATAACTAAGGTGAGTATATGGTATTAAATAAAAAAGGTATTTTTATGACTATGTCTGCTTTATTAATGGGTAGTTTACTAATAGTTTTTTTCTCAGTCATGCAAGAGCCTGGAATTGATGAGGAATACAGAAGTTTAGAGCTTAGGATTTCTTTCATTAACGATTTTATTAATAACATGGATGTTCATATAGAAAGACGTTTAATACATGTTGGTAGACAAGCTTTAGAAGCGACGATTGATGAAATGATAATAGATGGGGATTATTTTACTGATTATAAGCAAGAACTTGAATATTGCTTAATGAATATAGTTCCTTATTGTTCCGAGAATAATCTTATTCAATCATTAGAGGACTGGGATGATTTCGTAAGTACTGGTATGGGCTTGTCTTTAAACACTACTGTTTCAAACTTAGTTTTTTACCAAGATAATCCTTGGTATATATCAATAAACGCGACTTTTAACTTTGTAGTAAGTGATTTAGCAAAGTGGAACGTGACTAGAGATATAACTGCTTATGTGCCTATAACTGGCTTAACAGATCCTTTATATGCTATGAATGGTGAGGATAGCGTTATAGTTTCTCGTTACAACCTAGATTTTTATACAACAGGAGGAAACTTTACTAAACAAGGATTTCTTGAAAGATTTTCAACAATGCACCTATTATTGCTAGAAAAAGAAGATGTTCCTGAAAGATTATACGTTGCTTATCCTCAAGCCCCTAAATTTCTAGACAGATTAGATGGAGAAACCCAGTTTAGCGAATATGGTATTGTTTCTTTAGTAGATAATTCTTCTGGTTATTCTAATATGGATTTTTACCATTTTAATAATGAATGTCCTTCTGACACCCTTGTAAGAATTGACTTTTTTAACCCTCCTCAGATGAATATCGTCAATAGAGGTTTATTAGGGGTAGGTGAAGATGATCAAGAAAGAGGTTTGGATAATATGATAATAACTTATAATTTCTCAACTCATATTAACATGTCTCATCCTATTTATCAAGTATCTGAATCTTGTCCATAAGAAAAACTTTATATAATACTACACAGATATTAATAGTTAGAGGTGAGTTAGTCCAGTGGATCTTAATCAGAATATGGTAGAGACTGAAGTAGATGCTTTACTGAGAAGACTCAAAAGACAAGGTCCTACGGATATAAAAACACTCGCTAAACAAATAAAAACTTCTCCTAGCGTAATAGAAAAATGGGCTAATTTTTTAATGGAGGAAGGAGTAATTACTATAGAGTATAGATTCACGACGCCTTACTTGTACTTAACTGAAGATAAAGATAAAGTATCTTTTTTTAAAGAAAAAGAATATTCTCAGGAAGAACAAGATAAAAAAGTAAGGGAGTATGATTGGAAAACATATATTGTTCAATTATTAGAGGATAAAAAAAGTTTTTTTTACAAAGAAGCGGAACGTAGAAACTTAACTCAAGTTGATAAATTATGGGAAGAATATAAGGGGAAAGTGTTAGATGAATTATAATAATGAATTATCAAGGTTTTATGAAAAAGATATTATAGAGTTTCTAGAGAGTATTAGATATAAAAATAATAAGAATGAGAAGAACGTGTTCGGTGCTATGAAGGAATTCTTAAGTGAGCATGATATTAAAAAAGCAGATTCTTTGTTTGAAGAATTAATTAATGAGTATAATGAAATACCTAAAGAAGACGTTTATAAAGAAATTCTTTATAATAGAATATCTGACATAATTGATTATTCTGTCAAGTTCTTAGATAGTTTCGGCTGGGATAATTCTTATGGTGAAATAATTTCTAAATTAATAAATTCAAAAGAATTAGAAGGAATGATACCAGATATCATAACTGTTTATGAAAGTAGGAAAGCTGAACAAGCTAAAGAAATGGTCGAGAAAAGTGAAAAAGATTACAAACACAAAAATTATTTGGATAAAAAAATTCAAGAAATAAACAATATAATGTTTATTAATATCCGAAAAAAAGATTTGAAAGGTTCAATTAAAGCATATAAGTTATTAAAAGCTTATTTTGAAGAATACCCTTCTAAATTTAAGAGTGAAAAACAAAATGTTTATAGTGACTTGTTAGCCCATTATGTACAGATTCAAAAGTTAAAAAAAGAGTTATCAAGGCCGAATGTTAAAAATCATGCTGAAGATTTTAAAAGATCAGATGTTGTTAGAAAAAAATATTTGAAATTAGAAGATGTTAATGCAGGGATTAATAGTATAAAACAGCATGTCAAGAAAAAAGAATTTAAAGAAGCCAAAGCAGAAATAATCAATCTAAAACATTTAGTTTCTAAAATGCCTGACGACTATAAACACCTAAAACAAATGCTTAATTCAAAGATTAACATCATAAATCAAAGAGTGGAATTCGCTAAGAATATTGTGAAAAAGAGGATGATGAGAGTTGGTGAGTGAAGAAAGAAGTTTATTAGACAAGTATAAAGTAAGTGCTAACGGTATTAAAGTAGACGTTGAAATAGTTTCTTTTTCAGACAAGCCAGTTCCTTCATACATTGTAAACATAACTAATATAAGTCCTTCAACAAAAATAATACTTGAAAAAATAAGAGAAGAATTCATATCACAATTAGACTTTGGAGAAGTAGAAAAAACTAGGCAAAGTGATTTCGAAACACTCAGAGAGCAATTCAAAAATAGTATATATAAATTACTAAGGAAATATTTTCCCAAAGCAGATGAAGTCACCAAAAAAACTTTACTAAATTATTTATTAGAAGAAAACTTGGGCCTGGGAAAAATTGATTTATTATTAAATGATGAGCACTTAGAAGAAGTAGTTGTTAATAATCATAAAGAACCAGTTTGGGTGTATCATAAAAAATTTGGTTGGTTAGTTACTAACGTTAGTTTATTAACAGAATCCAGGATTAGACATTATTCTACAATAATAGGAAGGGATGTCAATAAAGAAATTACTAATCTAAATCCTTTAATGGATGCTCACTTAAAATCAGGAGATAGGGTAAATGCTACCTTAGCACCAATCAGTACTAAAGGAAACACAATCACTATAAGGAAATTCGCTAAAGATCCTTGGACAATAACTAAATATATCAAAGAAAAAACCATCTCATTAGACGCAGCCGCTCTTATATGGTTGGCTATACAAAACGAGTTAAGTATCTTGGTAAGTGGAGGAACAGGTAGTGGTAAAACTTCTATGCTTAACGTTCTCAGTAATTTTTTCCCTCCTAATCAAAGAATTATTAGTATAGAAGATACTAGGGAATTAATGCTTGCAAAAAATTTACATTGGGTTCCTTTAGAAACAAGACTTCCTAATCCTGAAGGGAAAGGAGGAGTTACCATGCTGGACTTACTCGTAAATAGTTTAAGAATGAGACCTGACCGTATAGTAGTAGGTGAAATTAGAAGAGAAAGAGAGGCACAAGTAGCTATGGAGGCTATGCATACAGGTCACTCAGTATATGCTACTATTCACGCTAATAATGCTGAAGAAACAATAACTAGGTTAACTAATCCTCCTATTAATCTTCCTCAAAAAATGTTGTCTAGTTTAGCTATGATTGTAGTTCAAAATAGGAATAGAAGAACTGGTAAGAGAAGAACTTTACAGATTTCCGAGTTAACAAAAGATGGTGGAGAAAGAGTTTTATTACAATTCAATCCTATAAGTGATGAGTTAAAACAAATAAGTGATTCTCAAGAAGTAATGAAAGCCATTAATTTATATACTGGATTATCAAAAAAACAGATAGAAAAAGATTTGTTACACAAAAAAAATATACTTAAATGGATGGTTGATAATAATATTGAAGATATTGATAAAATAGGTAGTATAATGGCCAGGTATTATATGGATAAGTTAAAAATTTGAGGTATTGAAAAGTTATGGATATTATAAAAATACTTGTTTCTAGAAGGCCATATTTAAGTAAAGATATTAGGACTGCTAAGATTAATAAAACTCCTGAAAAAGTAGTTAAGGATTCAGTTAATATTAGTTTTTTAATGACTATTACTTTCGCCTTTTTTTTACATTTTTTTATTCCTTTTTTTCAAGATATTACTAGAGTATTGATTGCGATTCCTATAATGTTAATAGTTTTCTATAATTATTCTTTGCTCAGTGTACACGCTGCTATAATGAAGAGGAGGAAAGATATTGATAGAGATGTTTTATTTGCAGGCAGGTACTTATTAATTAAATTAAATTCAGGCACGCCTTTAATTAATTCTCTGATTGAAGCTAGTGAAAGTTATGGTACTGCTGAAAAATACTTTAAACAAATTGTTAAGGATATAGAACTGGGAAAGCCTGTAGAAGATGCCTTGTCTGAAGAGGCTTATTTTTGTCCTAGTGAAAAGTTTAAAAAGATTTTATTTCAAATTAGTAATGCCTTAAAAATAGGTATTGATGTTACTAATTTTTTGGAAGCGACCATTGATGAAATTGCTGATGAACAAATTACTGAGATTAGGCGTTATGGAAAGAAATTGAATAGTATAACTTTATTTTACATGTTGTTAGGAGTAGTACTTCCTAGTTTAGGCATGACTTTATTCGTAGTGGTTGCTAACTTGGCCAATCTTGATGTAGGAGCTGCTTTTTTCGGGGCTGCTTTATTAGTCATACTTGTTGTTCAATTACTTTTTTTAATGATTTATAAAAACATAAGGCCGGACATAAATATTTAAGGAGTTGTTAATAAATGAATTTACTGGATAATTTTGGAAAAGCACTTGTGCCTAAAAGCCAGATGCTTAACTTGATTAAGTATTCTAGCTCGGCAGGTTTTAAAAAACCTCCTTATAGTTTTTTCAGCTTCTTATTCTTCTTCTCATTATTATTGACTTTATTTTTATTTATTTACTTTGACATTTTTTCTTTAATAGCTCACTTTAACTTCTTTTTATTAGGAATGTCTGCATTTATTTTCTTTTTAGTATCAGGTCTTTTAATTTCTTCTGTGGTTATGGGCGGAGTATATTTTTATCTGAACATAAAAATTTATAATAGGACTCAGAAGATTGAGGAAAAACTAGGTGATTTCTTAGTTATTGTCTCTACCAACCTTAAAGGGGGTTTAAGTTTTGAAGAAAGTCTTTGGAGTGCTATAAAACCTGAATTCGGCATATTATCTGAAGAAATGGGTTATGTCTCTAAAAAAGTTATGACGGGGAGTAGTTTAAAAGATGCTCTTAAAGAATTCAGTGATAAGTATGATTCTCCTCTTTTAAAAAGAACATTTAATATAATTAGTGGTGAGTTAGAAAGTGGTGGTAGGGTTGCTTATGTTTTAGATGACATAATTAAAAATATTAGGAAAACTCATCGTTTAAAAGAAGAAATGAGTGCTAATACTATGACATTCACCATTTTTATAGGTATAATAGTAATGTTCATAAGTCCTTTATTATTCGCCTTAGCTTACAACTTACTTAATGTTTTAATTGATGTTAGTGGTTTAGTTGGAACTGCTACTAGTGCTGCTGACACGGATAGCCTAGGTTTCGGAGGGGGTGGTTTTGAATCTATGGATGTTAATCCTGAATTATTCAGAACTTTCTCTGCTTTAGCTCTTACGATAATATCTTTAGTTTCTAGTATGATAATATCTATTATTGAAAAAGGTGATATTAAAGGAGGTATTAAGTACTTGCCTTTTTTCATAGTGGTAACTTTGATAATGTACTTCACCTTCTTAAATGGTTTAGAAGGTGCCTTTAACATAATGTAATAGCCTATACGTGGTTATTTAAAAAAAAACTTTTTTTTTTTAGAAATATTGTTTAGATACGTACTCTTTTATCATTCTGTGTGTATGGAAATATGAAGCGTTCAGAGCTATTGAATTCCTCATTATCTCTATATACTTGTAATACTCTTTATAGTACATTGGTATTATGATTAATTCTAACTTTTCATATAAAGACTCTTTATCCACGTGGTACTGGTTATCTCCTTCTGTATAGTTTTCTCCTATTGCCCAACCAGTCACTCCTTCAACACAGCCTTCTATCCACCAACCGTCTAAAACACTTAGATTGGGTACGCCGTTATGACTCGCTTTCATTCCACTAGTACCACTGGCTTCATTAGGTCTTAAAGGAGTGTTTAGCCATATATTGACTCCTGATACCATTAATTTTGCAATATCCATATCATAATTTTGCAGATAAACAAAATTTATATTTTCATTATTTATATGGCTGGCTTCTTGTATTATTTTTTGTATAATTTCTTTACCTTGATAATCGTGAGGATGGGCTTTCCCGGCGTATACTATTTGTATTTTTCCTTTTTTATCAGCTATTTCTTTTAATCGAGTAATATCTGAAAATAATAAGTCGGCTCTTTTATATCCTGTTGCTCTTCTCGCGAATCCTATCGTAAAAATATCTGTTCGGAAATTCTTTTCATATTTTTTATTAATGTAATTTATTAAATCTTCTTTGGCTTTATTATGAGCTCTTTTTATTTTATGTAAAGGAACATTAAGAACATTTCTCAAATAAGAAGGGCTGTGTCTCCATTGAGGCAGTTCTTCATCTAGGACCTTGGCTAAATGTTTATTAGTCCAAGTATAAGTATGCACTCCGTTAGTTATAAAATCTATTTCTTTATCAGGAAACATTTTTCTAGATACTTCTCCGTGCTTCATAGCTACCGCGTTAGAATACCTACTATGGTTTAAAGCTAGTTTAGTCATGTTAAGCTCATGATTTGTATTTATATAATTAAGAAATTCTTGAGAATATTCTTTAAAAACCTCTTTAGCTAATTCAGAACTAAACTTATCATGACCAGCGGGTATGGGTGTATGTGTTGTGAATACACACATCTCTTTAACTTTTTGTTTTATAGATTCTTTTGTTTCACTAGGATATTTCTTAGTCGTGTTTTCACATAATTCAATGGTTAAAAGAGCTGCGTGTCCTTCGTTCATATGATAAGTGTCTATATCATATCCTAGTTCCTTAATCATTTTTACGCCTGCAATGCCTAATATAACTTCTTGGCATAATCTGTGTTTTTGATCACCTGCGTATAATTTATCAGTTAAGCTTTTATCGTATTCTGTATTGCCTTCTACGTGTGTGTCTAAAAATATTATGGGAACCTCTCCTGTGCTTTTCAGAGTATATTTCCATGCTTTAACCTTAACTTCTCTTCCTTCTATCTTTACAGTTACGGTTTTGTTAATTTTTTTTAAGTGCTTTTTATAATCCCAAGTAGAATCTTTTTCGTGTTGATATCCTTTTTTTAACTCTTGTTCTAAGAAACCTTTCCTATGTACTAAGCTAACTCCCAAAAGAGGAAGTTTAAGATCCGCCGCGCTTTTAAGGGTGTCACCTGCTAATATTCCTAAGCCTCCACTGTAGGTGTGCATTTCATTTTTTAATCCTATCTCCATTGAGAAATATGCTACTTTTCTTTTCATCACATCTTTCATTTTTTTCTTTATATTTAAAACTTTATCTATATTCTATAATGATTAAAAGAAAAATTATATAAATGAGGCATATCTACATCTTATTCATTGAAGAATTATATGATGTTTAAATCATTGCTTCAAACTTATGGGGGTAATACATTTTGAGAAATAAAAAAATATTTGGCACTTTTTTTAGGGAAAAACCAGCTATGATGCTTATTAATCTCAAAAATAATTCTAATGAAACATATGCGAGTTCTTTAGCTAAGAATGTTGATTGCACTTATAGTCACGTTGTTAAGATTCTTCAGGAAATGGAGAAAGCTAACATTGTTCGTTTTAAAAAGCAAGGAAGACTCAAAATTATTGAGTTAACTGCTAAGGGTAATACTATCGCCGAGAACATAGAAAATGTTCGGATGAACCTTTAATTCTTCGTAAAACATCTGTTTTTTTTGTAAAAAGTCTTTATAATAACTTATTCTTATTCTATTCTCAAAGTAAAAAAGAAGGGGTAGGTTATTATGGCTAATATTTTAGATGTGGTTTTAATTGGTGGTGGTGCTTATTATTTGGCTAATAAATTATCTGATGATGAAGATGATAATTTTAACCGTTTACTTATTGGTACGGCTGTAGGTGTACCTGCAGCTCTTAAAGGACCTGAGATTTATGAAAATCTTAAAAGCAGATCTTCTGGTATGAGTCAGGAAGACAAAGACAGGCTCATTAGTGCTGCTGCTTTTGCTGGTATTGGTTACTTGTTTGGTGATAGACTTGGTTATAGCTTAAGGGGTAAAAAGGATGAGGGATGAAAAATCTTTTTTTGACTTTGTTAGTGATGTTATATTATTAGCTAAAGAATTAAATGATAAATGGGATGAAGGTTCTTTAACTGATTATTGGATGAAGAATAAGGAGGATATAATTCAGCGTCTTGATTACACTACTAATTCTAATTCTAATGGTGCTTCTGCTCGTTTGTTAAGAAGTCGTATCATTACTGACAATTTTAAGGATTTAGAAGATTATGTGAGGCTTTATGACCAGAAAATCAAAAAAAGTCAAAGATGGTAATAAATTCGTTAAAGGAGGCTTAGCTACTATATTAGGTGGTGCTATAGTCACTAGTTATGCTAGAAAGCTTTTGTTTGGTAATCCTCCTAGTAAAATTAGGCAAGGTATAGTTTATGGGGCGCTTGGTGCTTGGTTTAGTTATAATGTTTTTGGTCTTGATAAGTTCTATGAAGATTTTAAGGAATCACGTAGTGATGTTAGGTTAGAGAGGATTCATGATTTGTCAGAAATTAATTCTGTATTAGAATCTAAAGTTGATAGTTTATTAGATGTCACGCATGAATATCAATTAAGGTTAAATACTAAAAAATCTGAATTGTCTGAGTTAAAAAAGGCTTTTAATAATTCTGATGATGATTTCAAAAACATTTTTTGGTATGTTGTGAAGCCTGGTGATAACCTAGGTAATATAGCTCAGCAACTAACTGGTTCTAAAAAATATGCTCTTGATTTGGCTAAGTTTAATAATATAAGGAATCCTAATAATATTCATCCTGGTCAGCCTTTAATTGTTCCTGTTGGTGATGTTATCAGTTATTCTTTGTTAAGGTCTGATCCTAGGCCGACTAATATAGAATTTGTTAGGGAGGGTGAGCACATTGATGATTTTGTTAGGAGTAGGGATTTGGGTGTTTCTACTCGTGAATTTTTAGAATATAATAGTTCTTTAGGTAATCCTATTAATAGAACAAATCGTTTGTTTAGTGGAAGTGTTTTTAGTAATGATCGTTATGTGTATATTCCAAAATGAATTCGTTAGATAAGGTTATTAGGGAAGTCTCTGAGGGTTTAATTGATTTTGTATCTTTGGTTAATCATACTTATGATTGTCTTTTTAAAGATTTTAATAATTTAAAATTTAGTTATGCTTCTTTAGATAATTCTTTTTTTGGTGGTTTGGATAATGATTTTTTTAATTTGAGAAATTTTTCTAATGACTTGGGGGTTTTAGTTTCTAATTTAGAAAATAATTTATCAAGTTTTTATTATAAAAAAAAGGGTGGATTGTTTTTTGATGATTTGAATAGTATTCTTTCTGGTAATTATAGAAATAATGGTAAAAAGGTTTGGAAGTGGGAGGATAGGGTTGGTGTTGCTTTAGATTATGTTATTAATAATGGTGGTTTGGATAAGGATTATAAAATAATCAATTATGTGTTGGATAATAGTTCGTATCTTGTTACTAAGAGGAAAGATTTTTTGCGGAATCAGAAGATGAGGGTGGAGTATTTTTTAACTGATTAGTAAAATTCCAAAACTTTTTTAAATAATACGCTTATTCTATGGGTTTATGGCTCCGTAGCTTAGCAGGTGGAGCGGTCGGCTGTTAACCGACAGGTCGCCAGTTCAAGTCTGGCCGGAGCCGCTTTATAATCACTTTCTTTCTTTGTTTAATCGAAAAGATTTTTATAAAAGAATTAATTATTCTTTCCTTATATGGACATAAACACTGATTTAGTAAGGTTCGTTGCTGAGACTTCGCGTTTAAAATTATCCAGGGATGAATTAACAAAATTTACTGAGGAGTTCAAACAAGTCATTGGTGCTTTTTCTGATATTAGTCAAGTTAAAACAGGAGGTGTTGAAAAAGCTCTTCATCCTGTAAAAATAACTAATGTTTTAAGAAAAGATTCTTCTCTGAAAAAGAATGGTGTGGATAATTTAAAATTAACTAAGCATAAAAAACAAGATTATTATGAGGGGCCTGTTTTATGAAAGAATATTTTTCTTATTATAAAGAAGGAAAAGGTATAACTTTTTCTTTTAAAGATAACATAGTTGTGAAAGATATTGAATCCGTGGCTTCTTCAAAGATATTAAAAGGTTATAAGCCTGTTTTTGATGCTACAGTCGTTACGAAAGTTAAAAAAGCTGGTTATGACATACTTGGTAAAACTTTACAGGACGAATTTGGCTTTGGAAGTTTTTGTACTAACTTGGACACGTCTTTTAATACTCCTAGAAATCCTTTACATCCTGATAGGGTTACGGGTGGGAGTAGTGGTGGAGCTGCGGGGGCTGCTAAAAAAATAAAGAATCATATTGCCATAGCTGAAAGTACGGGTGGTAGTATTGCTAATCCTGCTGCTTTTTGTAACGTTATAGGCTTAACTCCTACTTATGGATTAGTAAGCAGGTATGGTTTGATAGATTATGCGAATTCTTTAGATAAGATAGGTGTTATAAGCAGTTCTTTAGAACTTGTTAGTTTGGGTTTACAAAAAATTGCTGGTTATGACGAGAAAGATTCTACTTCTGTTAAAGTTGATATTCCTGATTATACTAAAAGAAAGGTTATAAAGCCTGTTTTGGGAATTCCTAAAGGTTACTTAGGTATTGTAGATCCTGTTATAAAAAAGGATTTTGAAAAAGTAATAACTTCTTTAAAAAACAAAGTGGTTTTCAAGGAAGTTGATTTACCTCTTAATAAAAAATATAGTGTGAGTACTTATTACATAATTGCTATGGCTGAAGCTAGTACTAACCTTGCTAAGTATACTGGTTTAAGGTATGGTTTTACTAAAGATTTTGAAAAAAATGATTTTAACGAGTTTTCTTCTTTGGTAAGAAGTGAGTGTTTTGGTGAAGAATCTAAGAGGAGGATTATGCTTGGTACTTTTACTAGGATGGCGGGTTATAGGGATCAGTATTATGATAAAGCTTTAAGAGTGAGGCGTCTTTTGATTAATGAATATAAAGATGTGTTGAAAAAAGTTGATGGTATAATACATCCTACTATGCCTATTCATCCTCCTAAGTTTGAGGATGTTAAAGATTTAAAGCCTTTAGAAGTTTATAATATGGATTTGTTAACTGTGGGTGCTAATTTAGCTGGTTTGCCTCATATTAGTATGCCTATAAAGGCTAGTTTGCCTACGGGTGTTATGATTACAACAGATCATTTTGAAGAGAAAAAATTATTGGATATAGGTGGTTTATTTGAATAAGATTGGTTTAGAAATACATGCTAGTTTAAAAACTGAGTCTAAATTATTTTGTGATTGTCCTAATGATAAAACAGCAAGTGCTAATGTTAATACTTGTGAAATTTGTCTTGGTCATCCTGGTTCTAAGCCTAGGACTAATGAAGAGGCTGTAAAAAAAACTATTCTTGTCTGTAAAGCTTTAAATACGGATTTGAGAAATGAGCTTGTTTTTTCTAGGAAAAACTATTTTTATCCTGATTTGTCTAAAAATTATCAAATTACTCAGTACGAGGAACCTCTTGGAGAAAATGGTTTTTTAGATGCTGATGGTAGAATAAAGATAAAGCGTGTTCATTTAGAAGAGGATCCTGCTAGTATTACTAGGGAAGATAATAATATACTCGTAGATTATAATAGGTGTGGGACTCCTTTGGTAGAGATTGTTACTGAACCTGATATTAGTAGTGCTGAGCAAGCTCGTTTATTCATGAAAAAATTACTTCGCACTTTGAAATATTTGAGGGTTTTAGATAAAAATTCTAGTTTGAAAGCTGACGTTAATGTGAGTAATAAAAAAAATAATTATGTTAGGGTTGAAGTTAAAAACGTTACTGGTTTTAAAGAGATTCAGCGTTGTATAGAGTACGAGATTGAAAGGCAAAAGAAGGAGAAGGTTTTTAATGAAACGCGTGGTTGGGATGCTCAAAAAGGCAAAACTTATTCTATGCGTAAAAAAGAATCTGAAGCGGATTATGGTTATATTTATGAGCCTGATATTCCTATAATTGATGTTAGTGAATATCTTGGTTTATCTTTACCTGTTCTTGCGGAAGAAAAAATAAAGTTTTTAGTTGGTAAAGGAATTAATTCTGAGGATGCTGAGATAATAGCTGATGATCCTGATATAATGTCTTTCTTTGAAAAAGCCATGACTTCTCCTGTTTTCTCCGCTAAGTTTTTTAGGAGTATGGTTTTGGGCATTCTTAATTATAACAAGATAAGTATTGATGATTATCCTCCTGGTCCAGGGGAGATGAAAGAGTTATTAGTTTTGTTAGAATCGGGTGTTATTAATGAAAAAACTGCTAAAAATATTTTAATAAAGTTTTTAGAAGGTGGTTTCTCTCCTAAGGCTTTTGTTAAGAAAAATAATCTTGAGATGTTATCTGATAAAGACATAGATGTTTTTGTGGATGAAGTATTGGCTGAAAATCCTAGTGCTATTGAAGATTTCAAGTCTGGTGAAGAGAAAAGTCTTAATTTCTTGGTGGGTATGGTTATGCGTAAATCAGGGGGTAAAGCTAATCCTGAGCAAGTTAAAGCGTCTGTTATTAAAAAAATAAGTTAGGTAACAAGGGTTTCTTTCTTTTTTAGGATGTTTGTTTCTGAGAATTAGTTATTATTTTTTGTGTGTGGTGGTGGCTCTGCCCGGATTTGAACCGGGGTCAATCGGTCCGAAGCCGACCGCACTATCCAGACTATGCTACAGAACCCTTTTTTTTCTTTTAGTAATTACTTGTTGGTTTTTATTTTTTTCATACCTTTTCCAGGGTTATTTCTATAGTGCTGACTCGTACTTCTTTATCTTCTTTGTTTTTAAATTCTTCAGAATTAATGTTTATTTGTTTCACGTCTATTTTGTCTTCTAAGAATCTTTTTCTGGCTACTTCTACTACGTCTACTGCTCTTGATATGAATTTTCCGCGTGCTTTTACTATGACTTCTTCTGCTTCTTTGGTTGTGAATTGTACTACTACGCTAGTTACGTAATTCATAAAAGGTTTGTCTCCTATAAATATAGAATTGTCTTCCATGGGTATCCCTCGTTTATTATCTTTTTGCTTTTTTAATTCTCGTGGTGTATCCAGCTATTATGTTTCTTAGTTTTTTACTGGTTACTACTAGGTTATTACTTACTAATTCTTTGTTTTCTTCAAAATTAGTGCTGGCTTTTTCTCCTTGTTTCTCGTATAAATCTCTGGTCGCTGCTTTTATAGTTCTTGTTTTTATTCTTCCCATATCCTTTATTGGAGATTAAAATTGTTTATAAATCTTTTGAAGAAACAATAAGTTTTTTTAAGGATTGCTTACTTACCTTTATTTTCATGGAGTTAAAAGTTTTTTCGGAAAAATTAGTTAATGCTTTAAAAAGTAATCAGACTTGTAGTTTTTTCTGTCTTTGTAAAATTAATTATAGTGGTCGTGCTGAGGCTGAGCTTGATGAGGGTGAACGTTTGATTGTTATTAAGTCGGATAATACTTTATTGGTTCATCAGGACTTGGGTAGTAATCCTGTTAATTATATGAAGGCTGATACTAAGATTGATGTTTTATTTGTTAAGGGTGGTATTTTAATACAGACTCATAATCAGAAGTATAAAGATTACTTGGATATTTTTGTGAAAGATGTTTTTAATTTTGATTCTAGAAAATTAGAGGATGGTAAGAAATTAGTTCTTGTTGGTACTGAGAAGGATATGAGTGATATGATTAGGGATAATCCTTCTATTATTTTTGATGATTTTAGGCCTTTGTCTAGGGAGGAGCATACTCGTTATGGTTTTATAGATGTTTTTGGTCATGATGGCGAGGGTAATTTCGTGGTTGTTGAGTGTAAAAGGTATGTGGCTGGTTTAAGTGCTGTTCAGCAATTGAGAAGGTATGTTGAGAAAATGGTTGAGCTTAGGGGTTTAGACATTGGTAGTGTTAAGGGTGTTTTGGCTGCTCCTAGTATTACTGCTAGTGCTGAGGTAATGCTTAAAGATTGGGGTTTTGATTTTGTTAGTGTTAATCCTCCTAGGAGGCTTGAAAAATTTAATAAAAATCAGAAAAGTTTAGGTGATTATTAGGATCTGCATACTCTGCATGGCTTGTATCCTTTTTCTAGTGCTTCGCTTCTGGATTTTAGCACTATTAGGTTTTCTCTTTCTATTTTTCTTATTGTCATGCAGTCTCTTCTGTGGAAAGAGTTTCCGTTTGGTGAAGAGAAGAAGTACTCTTCTTTTTTTTCTGGTTCTGTTTTTTTAGGTGCTGGTTGGGGTAGTATTTGTTTTTTTCTTCTTTTTGGTTTCCCGCTTACCATGGCGAGTATTATGTTTAGTGCTAATAAGCTTGTTAATAAGTGGGTTTCTATTATTAGTGTTTTCATTAAGTATTCGTATGTTTTTACTGTTGCTACTGTTAATGTGTTTAGAAGTATTAGTGTTATTATGGCTTTATCTATTCTGCCAATCATTGCTATTGTTAATATTAAGCTTACACCTAGTAACATTGAGCCTGTGGTTATTAGTGGGTTAAAATTTAAAAGGTGTAGCGTATAGGCTAGTATTACCAGTATTGTTCCTAAAATAACGAAGTTTTTGTCTTTCATAAGTAGTAGTAAGACTTACCCCTTTATATATTTTGTCATTTATGAGTAACAAATAATTTTTTTTAGAGGGTGATCGACTAAATAAAATGGAGAAATAACAAAAGAAAAATAAAAAAAATAAAAAATTAAGTGTTCATGACTCGAACACAGCGTCGTGGAATTCCCAGAACAAGTCTTGTTCGTCAGCACACCATCCAGCATGAGCTAATTCATCTCCACCCACAACTGGAAAGTCTTTATAAACAAATAACACTAATCCTTCATCCACATAATTTTGCTTTATGCTTCCAAGAGTTTGCTCATAAAATCTCTGACAGAAAGGACAAGTGAAATCACTATACTCTACAACTACGACTGGCGCGTCTTCATCACCTATACTTCTAGCGTTATCCAAGTCTATATTTTCTATTAATCCGCGGTTTCCTTCAGCTTCATATCTTGCTAACTCTTGATCTATAGCACTGGCAAAAGCTTGATATGGTTGAGCACCACTAACTGTTTGACTATTTATTATAAAACCAGGCGTTCCTCTTAAACCATTATTTATGGCTTCTTGCCTTTCACTAGCAACATTAGAGGTATATCTTTGTTCTTGCATACAACCATTGAATTCATTTACATCAATTCCTGCTGCTTGTAACAAACCTTCCAAACCCGTGCCTCCTTGAGCAGGTGGTTGTGTTGGTTGTGACGGTTGTGTTGGTTGTGGATCTCCAGTTCCTGTCGTTGTCAAACCTGTTCCGAAGCCTCCTGTAATAACAGAAACTACTAAAAGTATACCTAAAACTCCTGATACTATTTGCCAAATAGCTGTTTTACTCATAGTTATAGTTTCATCCTCTACAGGTGCTGTTTCAACGGCTTTATTCGTTTTTCTTAATTTTCTTTTCTTTGCCATTATTTTATCCTCCTTAAAATCTTGATTCTCTCTACGGTGAGCACTATTTAATATATAGTTTAGGGTCAAAACTAAAGACTCTTAAAAAACAAAAAAAGCTTTAAAAACCTAGAAAACCTTTATTATTGTTCAATATTTCATAAAAAAGACTTATCGGTACATCCCCAGGTATAAATAGTTTGTTTTACCTTTCTTTTGCTTTTTAACAAGATTTTTCTTCTCCAAAATTTTTAACAACTCGCTTAATTTAGATTTGGATATTCCCAAACGAATATAAAGCGTACTCTGACTAACACCTTCTTGCTCTCTAATACTAGTCAAAACTTTCTTTTCATCATCATTCAAAGCACTTAAAATAATATCGAATTTTTGATTTCTCAAATCATTATTTTTCTGATTTTCTATATGCTTAATTATTTCTTCCTCTCCTTTATAAAAAGCAACTAAATAAGTACCTAAAGCTAAAACAAAACCTACTATGCCAAAACTCAAATTCGTAAATGCAAAACTCGTAGCTATTCCTCTACACTCCGCAGGTTCAAAACAACCCAGCTGATCAGCCTCATAAGAAAGAGCATTGTGTATATAAAACAAAAAAATACCTAGCAACACAGCTAAACTTATTATCACATAACCCAATTTTTTATTAATCATTATTCTATGTCTCCTTGACACAACATATCTTAAACAGCAAATATTGGTATTTAAAACTTATTTAAAAAACTAACCTTTATAAAAAAATTTTTTTTAGGAGGGGTTTATTATAATTTATTCTTGTTGAAGATTAACCAAATAAATATCTCCCTCTATAGTTATATCTTCATATTTATAACCTTCAAAAGCATCTATATAAAACCTAAAAATACCTCTCGTCAATTCAGAAATTAACTCTTCATCTAAATCACACGTTAACTCAAAACTAGAACCTCTCTCTATAGTGTGCTCTGAAAACCTACACTGTACATTCATCTTCTCAGTATCCCTTCCCAGAACATAAACATCTGCTTTATCAAGCAATAACGGTTGATACCTTTCATTTATAATACTTAAAGTAAGAACATTATCGTCGTATATCATCTCATCACAGTTCATACCAGGTCCCATTACACAACGGTCCCTAAATAAGGCTGAACTAGTCATGGTATGGACACTTTCCGCTTGTGAACAACCTGCCAATACAAGTAATGCCAGTATCAATACAGGCGTGATTAATCTTATCATATTACATAAGGTGTTATTTTTTTTCTTTTTATATTTTACTCCTTAAAATCCATCTGGTTTTCGTACAAAATACCTTTTTTTAACTTCACAGGCCTCCACTTATCCTCTATTAACTCCGCCTTTAGCCAATCTTTTAAAGAATCTGGGTTGCCTATAGTCGCGCTAAGGCCTATTAATTGCACATCGCTGAATTTCTCCAACATAATAGTTATGACAACCTCTAATGTCGGTCCTCTATTAACATCGTTAAGAAGGTGTATTTCGTCTATTATTACGGTTTTCAAATCTTCAAGCCAAGGAACTCTGTGTCTTATTAAAGAATCTAATTTCTCACTAGTTACTATGATTATATCGCATAAAGCCAAATAAGTATCCACTGCGTCTATATCTCCGCTTCCTATACCTATTCTCAAATCAGGATATGTTTCTTTAAAATACTCGTATTTCTCTGATGCTAAACTTCTCAGAGGCACTATATAGACTCCTTTTTTTCTTTTATTTAACACTGTGTTTAAAAGTGCTAATTCTCCTACTAAAGTCTTACCACTAGCGGTGGGGGTGCAAACGAGTAAGTTCTTATCCTTAAAAAGACCTGCTTTAATACTTTTAACTTGGCTGGGTCTTAAATCTTCAAAACCTTTCTTCTCAAGTGAAGAATAAACATTACTCGGGAAATATTCTTTTAGACTAACTAACTTCATAAGAAGAAGGAGTTAAAGGTTAATTAAATACTTAATTGAAAATTCACAGAATATTTTTTAACTCTTTTAAACTTTTAAGATCGCCTTTTCCTTCTCGATCTAGTAAATAACTTTTAATCCCTAAACTCTCAGGAACTTCCTTGTCATAGTAATGTTTATCTCCCACGTGTATTATTTCTTTACTTGTTATGTTAAAATCTTCTAAAACTTTCCTGAATAAGAAATGATCTTTTTTACCTGTTGATGTATCTTTAGAAGTGTATGTTTTCTTAAAATAACTCTTCAAGCCTTGCAAGTTTAATTTTACATTCATAAAATCTTCATAAGCACTAGTAACGACTATTAAATCATACTTGTTTTTTAAATAATCTAATACTTCTAAAACCTCTTCAAAAACCTTTGTTTCATTACTAAGGCGTTCATAAACTTCATCGAAACTTATATTGTAAAACTTTAACCAATACTCAATGCTTGTCCATTCTTTAACTTTATCTATGTATCTTTGTTTATAATACTCGGCGTAGACTTCTTTCTTGGCCTCTTCCAAGGATAAGTTATGTTTTTCAGCGTATAACCTAGGGATTTCTTCGTTCCAGATAAAATCATCAACGTTCTCACTCACTAGAGTGCCATCCATATCTAAAGATACTACTTTTATCATAATAATATGAATTCATATCTGTTTTTATAATTTATTATGTAATAATATTTTTTATTAAAAAAAAACTATTTACCTTTTCATATGTACATCCATTTGAGGATAAGGAATACTTATTCTATTCTTATCAAATGCTACTTTAACAGCTTCCCTCATGTCAAACATAACATCCCAAAAGTCTGAATTATTAGCCCAAACCCTAACAGTAATATCAACACT
Source organism: Candidatus Woesearchaeota archaeon (assembly GCA_007117755.1). Taxonomy (GTDB): domain Archaea; phylum Nanobdellota; class Nanobdellia; order Woesearchaeales; family 21-14-0-10-32-9; genus SKIS01. Next base: position 29,317 of record SKFY01000047.1, read on the forward strand.
ACTATCATTAAGCTCTCCAACCCTTACAAAAGGCTTTGGATCTTTAAGAATTCTTTTATCTTTAGAGATAACATCTAAGATAATCTTTTTTGCTTTCTCAAAATCATTATCATAACTAATCCCAAAAGTCATATCAGCTCTTCTCGTATTTAGGGCTGAGAAGTTCTTTATAACTCCATTAGCTAAACCACCGTTTGGAATAACAATTAACTGATTTTGAGGCGTCTTTAAAGTGGTGTGGAAAATCTCTATTTTCTCAACAGTTCCCATTTGACCTTGAGCTTCAATGAAGTCACCAACCTTAAACAACCTAAATAAGATAATTAACACTCCTCCCGCGAAGTTAGATAAACTTCCCTGAAGAGCAAGTCCCACGGCAAATGCCATGGCAGCCAAGACAGCAACAAAACTAGCCATCTCAACACCTAAAATTCCTATAGCTGAGATTAAAACAGCAACTCTTAAAATTACTTTTAAAATATTTCCAAGAAAAATCCTCGCAGTTGGCTCAACCCTTCTTTTTGCTAAACTTTTGGAAAAATTTCTAATAATTATATTAATAATGATGAAACCCACAACGACTACGAGTATTGCTCCAATTATTCTTGGAAGCCCTGCCAGAATCATATCTATTACGTTTTCAACTTCTATCATTAAATAAGAGGAGGGATTTAATCTTTATAAAGTTTTTTTTCCGTAAACTTCTTTAAAAATCAGAAAA
>SKFY01000085.1 GCA_007117755.1 Candidatus Woesearchaeota archaeon
AAAAAAAAAGTTATTAAAAAAGCTAGGAACTTATAACTTTTCTTTATATTCGGGAATAAAAAACTTAAAAATCTCATAATAATAAAAGGGTTTATTTTAGAAATATTTATATATTTACTTTTTATTGAAAAATACCATGGTTAAAATTTCTAAAGACACGCCACTAGCAGAACTAACTTTTAGAAAATATGAAAAGCCCAATTCCTTAAAAGACAGGGAATTAGTCAGGAAATTATGCTTAAGCTTAGGATTACTACAACCAGGAGATTCTAGAGACGTAGTCGTTGACGTATTTCAAGTAATTCTCGAGGCTGAAGAACCCATATCTAGCTTAGAAGTGGAGAAAAGAGTTAAAAAAAACAGGGAAAACAAAGGTTTAGAACAGTTAGGCGTGGCAGGTAGTAACATAAGAAGGCAGTTATTAAGGCTTCGTTCTTTATTTTTAGTTGAAAAAACAGGAAGTCTTTATAGAATTAACGAGGGAGCGAGTTTAAAAGAATTATTCTCTGATAAAATCGAGAAATACTATTTAGACTCTATAATGGCTAGGGTTAGGGAGTACATAGACAGAGCGGACAAGTTTTTCAAGAGGTAAAAGTGTACGAGGCCGCTGAGGATTCTTTTTTATTAGAAGAAGAAATAATAGCATTCTGTAAAGACAAAGTTATAACCAAATCCTTAGATATGGGTACAGGTAGTGGGATACAAGCCAATACATTATGTAAATTCTCAAAAGAAGTATACGCTGTAGACATTAACAAAGAATCGAAAGAAAAAATCGGTAAAAAAATAAAGTTCATACATAGTGACTTGTTTAAAAAAGTTAAGGAAAAAGACTTTGACCTAATAGTATTTAATCCGCCATACCTTCCAGACGGAGAAGAAAAAGCAGATCCTGAACTGACAGGCGGAAAACAAGGTGTTGAGTTAACTCTTAAATTCTTAAAACAAGCCAAGAAACACTTGAAAGAAGACGGGACGATACTATTCATAGCTTCAAGCCACGCCAACCTGGATTTACTAGAGAAAAAAGCAGGAAAGGAATATTACTTGGAAAGAATAAGAGAACTCCCCTTATTCTTTGAAAAACTATATGTGTACAAAGCAACGCTAGAAAAGAAAGTTTTGGATAAAGTAAAAGAATAAAAAAATCAGTTAGTTTTTATCTATTCCTGATATCATATTTTTAATTATGGAAACATTTTTTATAAAAGAATACTTTTTTATAGCACTCATATTATGATGTGTCATGGAAGTTTTATTAGAAATATTTTCTGAAGGTTATAAAGGAGAAAAAATAAACAAGGTTAGAAAAGCAACAAGAGCTGTCTTGATCGACGAAGAAGATAAAATAGCACTGCTAAAAGTTTCTAAATTAAAGACATATAAATTGCCTGGGGGAGGCATTAATGAAAACGAATCTATAGAAGACGCGTTAAGAAGAGAATGTTATGAAGAAACAGGGTGTGAAATAAAAAATATTAAAGAAATAGGGGTGGTTGTAGAGAATAGGATTTTTTTAAAACAAATTAATTATTGTTACGTTTGTAAGGTAAAAAGTAAAGGAAAGCCAGAATTCACGAAAAAAGAATCAGATCTTGGGTTTAAACTAGAATGGGTTTCTATAAGAGAAGCTATTGATAAAATAAAATCTAGTGAGAAAGAATTACTTGGAGCTTCTAACATTATATTAAGAGAAACTTTTATTGTAGAAAAAACAATAGAAAAATAAGATTGTGTTGTTATAGTTTTAAATTCAGTAATAATCACAAGTCTTAAGAAAAGCTTGTTTAATTTCTTGCATAATGCTTTCATTAACAATTCCAACTAATTTAACAATTCTTTTTTTATCAACGCTTCTAATACGCTCAACTTTAACAGTTCCTTTCTTATCCAAGCCAAAACCATTAATTAAAACGTGCATAGGGTATTTTTTATCATAAATTTTACTAGTTATAGGAACGACAATTGTTGTATTACTATTTTTATTTAAAGAATTATGTTGTAAAACAATCGCGGGTCGTAACTTTCCTTGCTCGCTTCCCATGACGGGATTTAAATTAACTAAAACAATATCTTTTCTATTTACCAATCTAAATCAACACCTTCCCAATCTTTTAACTCTTTTAAAGACTCTTCTCCGTGTTTTTTACCTTATTCAGCCATGTCTTCCGCAATGACTTGTTTTTCTCTTTCTCTTAATAGCTTCCTAATAACTTCTTCGTAGGATTCTTTATTCTTGAGTTTAGCAAGGTCTTTCTTTAACTCGTCAGATATTTGTATAGTTGTAACCATATTAAATTCTATAGAAAACACTATGATCTATATATTTTTTATTCGAAGAACATGGCTTTGCTTGGGTATACATGGTCTTCACTCATTATTGTTGTTTCTACTTTTTTAATACTGTGTGAGAATTCTTGTGTTAAATGGTTTATTATTTCGTTATATTCTTTGTATGTTTCGCACATTATTTCTAGTTCTATGTCCCAGTCACTTATTTGTTTTACTACGTGTAGTATGTTAGGATCTTGTTTGCAGTATTCTATAATTTTTTGTTCGTCTTTCTTGGTTAAGTTGTTGAAGTATAGGAAGCTTTTAAAGAATTGGAATCCTAGTTTTTCATAATTTATAGCTATTGTGTATTTTACTATTAGTCCTTCTT
>SKFY01000007.1 GCA_007117755.1 Candidatus Woesearchaeota archaeon
AAGATGATTATACTAAAGAAAGTTCTAGGATAAAAAAATTGCTTGAAAAGGACGAAGATAAATTTGATGACTTGAATTCTAGAATTAACAAAAAAATTGTTGATATAGAAAAAGAAGAGAAACAAATTCTTGATTTAGAAAAAAAGAAAGAAAAAATTAGTGAATTCATAATTTCTGGTAAGAAAAAATTAGATGATTTAGGTACTGAATTAAAAGAAATAAACAATTCCTTAATCTATAAAAAAAGAGATTTGGAAAATATGAAAGTAGAATTCACTAATTTAAATCAAGAAGTTGGTGTTGACAAGAAAAAATCTGTTGTGAACTTAATAAATTGGATAGAGAAAGAAAGATTCAGGATACAAAAAGAACAAGATGCTTTACTAAAAGAAGCTCATTATAAAACTAAAGTTATTAATAAGCATAAAGAAAATGGGGATGTGGTGCTGAAGTCTTTCAAGGGTTATTTTACTAAAAAAATAAACATAGAAAATAAAATAGATGAGATAGAAAATGACATTAAAAGCTTAAATCAGAACTTGGACAAATTCAAACAAAAACTTAATTCTTATGTTTCTCTAAAAACTAATAAAGAAGTTAAAAAATTCGAAAAAGATATACGTACCAAGTTAGATGAATACGAAAAACAAAGAAATGGTATAAGAAGAAAAATAGAGAATTTGATAGATCAAATAAGGGGTTGAAATGGCTAAAGCTAAGAAAAATAAAAGTGTTCATAAAAAAAAAGAGAAAAAACAACCGAAGAAAAAAAATGATTTAGTTGATAACTATACTTATTACGCTGAGGACATACCTGTTGAGATAACAATAAAATATGAGGATGAAGAATTTGTCCCTCTTTACAACTTAAACATTAGTGTTTTAAGTGAAACTACTTTGGTAATTCTTGAAAAAGTAAGACAAGAACTTATTAAAAGAGTGAACCTGGGTATTGCTGAAATCAGTGATTATAAAAAGCACAATGCTATAGAAGAAAGATTTGAAGAAATGATTTCTTTATTAACAGAAAAATATTTTCCTGATAGTGATAAAGAGACTTCTAAATTCTTAAAAACTTATTTAAAAATTGAAAGTTTGGGTTTGGGTAATCTAGAATTATTAATGAATGATTTTAATTTAGAAGAGATTGTTATTAATCAAAGTAATGAACCTATATGGGTTTATCATAAAAAACATGGTTGGGTAAAAACTAATGTTTTGTTAAAAGATGAAGAACAAATAAAGCATTATGCTAGTATAATAGGTAGAAGGGTTGGTAGGCAAATAAGTGTTTTAAATCCTTTATTAGATGCTAACCTTGACGAAGGAGATAGGGTTAATGCCACATTAAATCCTGTGAGTACTGATGGTAACACTATAACTATAAGGAAATTCAGTAGGGATCCTTGGACTATTACAAAGTTTTTAAATTCTAAAACTATTGATCCTGAATCATTGGCTCTTATTTGGATGGCTATCCAGTATGAAATGTCTGCTATGATATCTGGTGGTACGGCTTCTGGTAAAACATCTACTTTGAATGTTTTATCTAGTTTTTTTCCTCCTAATCAAAGAGTTATAAGTATTGAAGATACTAGGGAGATTCAACTCCCTAAATTTTTGCATTGGGTTCCTTTAAATACTCTCGTTTCTAATGCTGAGGGTAAGGGAGAAGTTAGTATGGGTGATTTATTGGTTAATAGTTTAAGGATGAGGCCTGATCGTATAATAGTGGGTGAGGTTCGTAGAAAAAAAGAGACTGAGACTTTATTTGAGGCTATTCATACTGGTCATAGTGTTTATGCTACTTTCCACGCTAATAGTGCTGAAGAAACTGTAGAAAGACTTACTAATTCTCCTCTTGATGTTCCGAGGATAATGATACCTGCTATTTCTTTGGTGGTTGTTCAATTTAGGAATAGGAGGACTGGTCAGAGAAGAACTTTTGAAATTGCTGAAATATTAAAAGATGGAACTCCTAATGTTATTATGAGGTATGATGCTAAGAAAGATAAATTGGTCAATGTTGGTAAGTCTAAGGCTTTGTATAGTAATATTTCTTTATTTACTGGTATGAGTTTAAATGAAATTAAAAAAGAGCAGGGTGAGAAGGCTAATGTTTTAAAGTATTTGATTAAAAAAGATATTAGTAGTGTTAATGGTGTGGGTAGGATAATTGCTGAGTATTATACTAGGAAAAATAATTTGATGAAGTATGTTAATTCTGGTAAGGACTTTCCTAATTTGGAAAAAGCTATTATTAGTGATGATGTTGTTGGTAAAAGTATTTTGGATAAGAAATGTCATAAGTCTAAGAGGTTTAAGTTGGAAGAAGGGGTTTATTTAGTTAGTTTAAGAGATTTAATGAATAGTCTTGATGATATGTCTCAGAAAAATTTTAGCAAATTCGTATCTAAAGATAAAAATGATTTTGCTAATTGGGCTTCGAATATCTTTGGTTATAAAGATTTAGCTAAAAAAATGTATAAATCTAAGACAAAGAAAGAATTAGAAGCTGTCTTAAGAAAATCAGGATGAGGCATTAAAAATAATAATTTAATAAGATAAAATGGTGCATCCAATAATAAAAAAATTCACTAAAAAAA
>SKFY01000071.1 GCA_007117755.1 Candidatus Woesearchaeota archaeon
TATTCACTAACTTTATCTTCTAAAAAATTTTTAGTATCTTTTAATTGGTTTCTCCAGATATAACTAGCTCCCCCTACAAACCACGCGTAAGAACTTATTTCAACACTGCTTTCTGCTAGTTGATGTACGCTAGGAAGGTTTTCAGAATTATTTAAGTAAATCTGGGTTTGTAAATCCAATGATTTTTCAAGTGCTGATTCAACCAGGTGTTCTGCTCCGTGCTTAGCTTTATGTACTGTATTTAATACAGGAGCAGGCAGCATTCCCATTGCTAGAAGAGGAGCTCCTATTATTCCATGTTTAGGACAGAAAAGTCCATGCGTGGTTTGCCAAGTAATTCCAGAGTAAGCCCCTATGTTTTTTGTTAAATTATTTTTCATAAGGAAAAGGAGAAAAGTTATTAACTTTTAAATGTTTTGTTAATAACAATTAAATTTTATATATGTCTTTGTCCACTTTCAGCTAATCTATTATTAAACAGATCTGCTTGTATATATGCAAGAAATAATATTTTTACTTCTTTTGGTATGTCTTCAGAGAATTCAGCTATCAGTCTTAGCTTTCCAAAACTCATATTTTGTTGTAAATAGTTTCTAATGTCTGATTTTCCAACCAATTTATCCCCTAAGTAATAAAGGGTTTGGGTTTTACCAATACGACCATATGAAGATCTAACGTAAACATCAGGAAATTGTAATTTTCCACTATAATTAGTGGTTTTATACAATTTTGTTTTAAAATCAAACTCCCCTATTTCTTTTCCGTTTAGCTTAACTCTTAATTTATACTGTTCTAAAATAATAACTATAGTATCATTAACTGTTTTAACAAGAATTATACCATTAAAACCTTTAAAAGGATTAAATGAAAACAAATGCTCAAGTGTAGCAGCAGGCTTATCAACGTCTTTAATCGCGTACAACTCGCCTAATTTCTTATTCCAAGACATGAAAGGTATAAATCTTTTCGTGTAAAAAGTATTTTCTATCAATAAGTCCTTTTCAGATAAATCTTTTAACCTTTTTTGTATCTTTTTTTCTGCAAACTCTATTTTTTCATCAACAGACATGTTATTTACTTTCTTCATACGACTAAAAATAATAATAAAATTAATAATTAATATTATAAACACAATGAACATTATTATAGGAGCTATAATGAAGGGCATAAAAAAATCGTTCATACTCTAAAATTCATATAAAAGTATATAAAATTTTCTTTAATAATAGAAAATATAATAAATGATGAAAAAATTAACTAAAAAACAAAGTAATTTGGAAAAACTTTATATATAGGTATACACTTTACTATATTACCATGGATGCTATAGCAATAAACAAAGGAACAGAACAGAAAAAAATCTTCAAAATACTATTCAAAGAAGACGAAGTCACATGGAAAAGTATTATAATGAATCTTATCCACGAAGGACAAATGGACCCGTGGGATATAAACCTATCACAATTAGCAGACGAATTCTTAAAAACACTAAAAGCAATGAAAGAATTCGACTTCAGAATAAGTGGAAAAATAATATTAGCGGCGAGTTTCTTTTTAAAAATAAAATCGGACAAGCTATTAAACGAAGATTTAGCAACATTCGACGACTTACTCAACCCGCAGGAAGAAGAATTCCTAGAAATAATGGATGAAATAGAAACACCCTTCCAAGCCCTAGAAAAGCCTGTAATAAGACATAAAAGTCCAAGACCGAGGAAAAGACAAGTAAGCGTATACGACTTAATAGGAGCACTAGAAAACGCTTTAGAAAATACATACAAAAAAAGTTTTAAGAATAAGAACGAACATAAAATGACTGCTCCAAAACAACAAAAAGACATAACACAAGTAATAACAGAATTATTCGATAAAATACAAGATAGTTTTAAAAGAATAAAAAAAGTAACATTCACACAACTAGCACCGTCAGACGACAAAGAAGTAAAAGTAAACACATTCATACCATTATTATACCTGGATAATCAAAGAAAAGTAGACCTTGTACAAGACGAACACTTCGGAGAGATACAGATTAAACTAACAAACATTAGGAATGCTTACTTAAACTAAACCTTTTTATAACTCCATTTATTTCTAAAACCTATGAAAGTACTAACACTAGAATTTAACGGAATAAGCAATATAGGATTGTATGGATATTTAACCAAAGAATACTTACTATTAGGAAAAGAAGTAAGCGAGAAATACGACGAACAAATAGAAAAAGCCCTAAAAGTAAAAGTAAAAAGAATAACCATAGCAGGAACATCACTAATAGGAGTATTCCTAAACGGAGATAAAGAAAAAATAGTAGTTCCAGACATAATATTCGAACACGAAGAACAAATACTCAAAGATCTGAAAATAGATTATGAAAAAATAGAAACAGTGAATACATGCTTAGGAAATAACATAGTGGTTGGAGAAGATTATTTCATAGTTAATAACGATTTTAAAGAAAAAGAAATAAAACAACTAGAAAAAAGTTTAGGTAAAAAAGGGGTTGTGAAAGAATACGCTAACGTAACTGCAATAGGCAGTTTATTTGTTTTAAATAAGAATAGAGGCTTGGTAAGTAACGAGCTTAATGAAAAAGAACTGAA
>SKFY01000089.1 GCA_007117755.1 Candidatus Woesearchaeota archaeon
AAATAAGTCAAGAAATAAGAAAGTATTAGTTGAGTTAAAGAACGGTAAACAATTCATTGGAAGTTTAGTATCTTTCGATATTCACATCAACACAGTTTTAGATGATGCTGAAGAAAGAGCTGATGGAGAAATACAAAGAAAGTTAGGTACTGTATTCATCAGAGGAGATACTATAACAATTATTAGTCCACAATAGGGTTTTAAAATGAGTAAAGGAACACCAAGTATGGGTAAGAAGAGTGGTAAGAAATCACACTTAATTTGTAGAAAGTGTGGTGAAGGATCTTATCATAAAAAGAAGAAAGTTTGTAGTAGCTGTGGCTATGGTAAATCTTCTAGGGTTAGGAGTTATGCTTGGCAGAAGAAATAATTCTTTAGGAAAAACTTTATAAATATTTGATTCTGATTACTGCTTTATGGATGCATTACAGTATCATAAAGAAGAATTATTTGAGGGTTATAGTTTATTTTCTTTAATCCTTGTTGTTTTAATAGCGTTTGCTACTAGTTTGACTATTGAGGTTAATTTATTGTTTGCTTTAATAGGTTTTTTCCCTAGTATCTTAACTATTATATTGGCTATTCTTATTTTTGAAGAGTCTAAGACTGGTGTTGTTGTTACTTGGTTCGTTCCTTTCTTGGTTGCGGGTGTATTCTTTTTATTATCTACAAACCAAGCTTTATTAGCTAGTAACTTAGATGTAATTAGTTTAGTCATTATTAACTTGGCTATTTGTTTGATTTATTTGTCTGTTTTACATTTTCTTTTGAAAGTTCTGGATAAGCAGTATTAGAAAAATTTATATATTAACTAAGGTTTATACTTATTAACTATGGTTAATATATATAAACTTGGGTTGACTGTTTTGGAGCTGGAGATTCTTCGTTTACTTTTTGTAAAAGTTGGTAAGTCAGTTAATCAAAGAAAAATATCTAGATTATTAGATGTGTCTCCTCCTGCTGTTAAGAAAGCTTTGGTTAAATTAGAGGAGAAGAATTATGTTATTGTTGAAAAAGATGAAGATACAAAGATATTATCTATTTCTTTGAATAGGGATAATTATGATTTAGTTTTTTTAAAAAGAGCTGATAATCTTAGATTAATTTACGAATCTGGGTTGTTTAAATTTTTAGAGCGTCAATTCCCTGGGAAAACTATTATTTTATTTGGTAGCTATTCTAAAGGCGAGGATACTATTTATTCGGACTTAGACATAGCTATTATAGGTGGTAAATCTAGAATTGTTGATTTGAGTGAGTATGAAAAAGTACTTGAAAGAGTTATAAACTTAAATTTTTACGAGAATTTTAACAAAATACATATAAATTTGAAAGAGAATTTGTTTAACGGCATTGTTTTGGCTGGGGGTATAGAGTTTTGAGAGCTGTAAAAGATTTTCAAGAATTTATAAAAAATGGTATTGTTAAAAAACAACATCCTGACACATCTAGAGCTGATTATTTAAAAAAAAGAGGCTGATAATGATTACAAAATCTTATTTGAGAAGATAGAAAAGTTGACTGTGAGGGATGATAACGCGAATGATTTTGTTAAATCTTGTTATGATATTATAATGGAGCTTACTAGATCTATAATGTTGAAGGATGGTTTTAATGCTTCTGGAAGAGGGGCTCATGAGGCTGAAGTTTCTTATTTAAAATTAAGGGGGTTGAAAGAAGTGGATATTCAATTTGTAAATCAATTGAGATATTTTAGAAATGGTGTTATTTATTATGGAGAAGGTTTAGATAGGGATTATGCACTTCTTGCTATAGAGAAGACTAAGAAGCTATATGTTTTTTTATCTAATATTAAATAGTTAAGTTTTTATATTGGTGATTTGTCCACATTAATGTTGCGGAGTTGCCGGAGTGGTCAAACGGGACAGGCTTAGGACAAGGTATGATGAGCACTTTGTGTGATGATTGTAAGATACCTGTTGGCTTAGTGCCTACGCAGGTTCGAGTCCTGCACTCCGCACTTTTTATTCTTTTAGAATAGAATTTTTACAAGTCTTTCCATTCTTCGTCCTCTTTATCCTATTCTTTTGCTAGTGATTTTTCGTTTGTTTTCTGGTTTTTCACATAATATTGTACTATTTTCAAGACTTTTTTAAAATAGTTCGCACTATTTTAGAAAACTTTTTAAAATAGTTCGTATTTTTGTTTTTTTATGAAAAGAAAATTGTATTATGAACTTGAAAAAGAAGGTAGTAGTAATAAAATATCTATAGTTATAGGTCCTCGACAAGTTGGTAAAACGACTTTGCTCAAACAACTAAAGGATAGATTTAATGGATTTTACATAGATTTTGATATAATAGGAGATGTAGAACGCTTCGGCACGTATAAAAATTTTATTAACTCTTTGAAGTTAGAGGGGTATAATGAAAAAGACAAGTTTTATGTTTTCATAGATGAATTTCAAAATCATTCGGGTTTTGCTAAAGTTTTGAAAAATATTTATGACAATCACAAAAACATAAAAGTATATGCTAGTGGTTCTTCTTCTATTAAAATAAAAAATGAAGTTCAAGAAAGTTTAGCAGGCAGAAAATTTTTACATCATCTGTATCCTTTGGATTTTGAAGAATT
>SKFY01000003.1 GCA_007117755.1 Candidatus Woesearchaeota archaeon
AAATAAAAAACTTAAGTAGGGAAATTGAAGAAAAGTACGGAGTGGTATTATTTAATAAAAAAGATAATTTGAAAATTGTTGTTGATGAAAAATTTTCTTATTATAAAAAGAATAATTCTATAATCCTTATAGATCTGGATAAAGAATTAACACCTCATCTTAAAACATTACTTGATAATAATTATTTGCCTAAAGTAATTTGTGATATGGGTGCAGTAAAATTTATTTGTAACGGAGCAGATATTATGAGGCCTGGCATAACAGAAGTTGAAGGGTTTAAAAAAAATGACTTGGTTAGTGTAATTGATGAAAAAAATCATAAACCACTAGCGGTATGCAAAGCACTTTTTAATTCTGATGAAATAGAGCAGAAAAAAGATGGTAAAGTGTTAAAAAATATTCATTACGTGGGTGATGATTTATGGAGTATTTAACGAAACAAAAAATTTTTTTTCTTCTTTCAAAAATTAACTACTTTTGGTTTTTATACGTAATTTTTATAAAGAAAAACTCTTCTCTCTATAACTAATGGCAGGTTTTCAAGAAAAATATGATTCTTCAATTTTAGAAGAGAAACATTTAGATTACTGGCAAAAAAATAATATTTACAAATTTAAAGAAGATTCTAAAAATAAAATATTCAGCATAGACACTCCTCCACCTACTGTTAGTGGAAAAATGCATATGGGTCATGCTTATAGTTATGCTCAGACAGACTTTATAGCTCGTTATAAAAGAATGAAAGGTTATAACGTGTTCTACCCTTTCGGAACGGATGATAATGGCTTAGCAACAGAAAAACTAGTGCAGAAACAAGAACGTGTAAATCTTAGGAAAGTACCTAGGCAGGAAGCCATACTTATTTGTCAGGATTTCTTAAAAAAAGAAAGGCCTTTATTCTTAAAAGATTTTAAAAGATTAGGTCTCAGTGCTGATTTTAACATAAATTACTCTACTATAGATAGTCATAGTAGGAAAATAAGTCAGAAAACCTTTATTGAATTAGCTAAGAAAGGCTTAATATACAGGAAAGAAGGTCCTGTTATGTGGGATAGGGTTTTCCAAACACCTATAGCTCAGGCTGAGCTTGAAGATAAACAACAAAAAAGTAATCTTTACTATTTGAAAGCTAAGGTTAAAAACACTGATCACACATATGTCTTATTCGGTACTACTAGGCCTGAATTATTATTTGCTTGTGCGGGTTTTTCTTTACAAGAAAATGGTGATTATGTTAAAATAAAAATTGGTGGGGAGTATTGGATATTTAGCAAAGAAACTTATAAGGATAAAATAAAAGACGAATTCGATTTAGTTGAGGAATTAAAAGGTAAGAATTTGTTAGGTGAAAAAGTCATTATACCTTTAACTAATAAAGAAATAGAAATAACTCATGACTCGGCTGTACAAAGTAATATGGGTTCTGGCACTGCTTATTTTTGTAGTTATGGTGGCTTAGAAGACATTGAATATTTTTCAAGACATAATTTAAAACCCATTGAGATACTAAATAAAGATGGTACTTTAAACGAAAAAACAGGTAATTATAAAGGTCTTTTAACGCTAGAGGCTAGGAAGAAAATAGTTGAAGAACTAAAAGAAAAAAATTACTTGGGTTTCACTGAGAAAATAAATAATGTGGTTAATATAGGTGAAAGAAGTGGTGTTGAAGTAGAATACATAGTAACCAAGCAGTGGTTTGTGAAGTATCTTGATAAAAAAGAATATTTATTTGAAAAATCTCAAGAATTCAATTGGAAACCTGAATTCATGAAGCATCGTCTTGAAAATTGGATAAAAGGTCTTAATTGGGATTGGGGTTTTAGCAGGCAGAGACATTTTGGGATACCTGTTCCTGTTTGGTATGATAAAAAAGGCGAAGTTATTTATCCTGATGAGTCACAACTTCCTATTGATCCTACTATTTCTACACCTAAGGGTTATGATGCTGGTGGTGTAACTCCTGAAACTGATGTTATGGATACTTGGTTTACTAGTGCTAGCACGCCTGATATAGCTAGGGAGTTAATAAAGAATGAAGACGTGAAAAAACAAATGAAGCCTATGGATATGAGGCCTCAGGGACATGACATAATTAATTTCTGGTTGTTTTATACAATGGCTAAGACTAACTTATTAAATGATATGAATCCTTTTAAAGACGTTGTTGTAAGTGGTTGGATTTTAGATCCTCATGGTAAAAAAATGAGTAAGTCTAAAGGTAATGCTATTAGTCCTCAGGAAACCATACAGGTTTATGGTGCTGATGCTTTAAGGTTTAGTAGTGCAGGTCAAAAATTAGGTATGGATATTCCTTTTCAGGAAAAGGAGTTGAAATCTGGTAAGAAGTTAGTTAATAAGTTATATAATGCTAACAAATTCGCTAATGAGTTATTGGATGATTTTGAGAACAAAAAAGTTAATCTTTTATCTATTGATAAGTGGGTTTTGCAAAAACTTTCTGAAACTATAAAGATTGCTGATGAAGCTTTACAAAACTATGATGTTCAGTCTGCTAGGAATAAGTGGTATAATTTTTTCATGCATAA
>SKFY01000054.1 GCA_007117755.1 Candidatus Woesearchaeota archaeon
AAAAAAATAATAATAATAATAATTAATAATAGTTATTTAAGTAAGAATGGAAGTAGGAATAAATTCATTAGTAGGTATAATACTGGGCATATCCATGTTCGTCGCGGGAGCAGCGATATTTTTTAATATATATTCTAACGTGGTTAATCTCCCTGATGGCGTAGACCAACTCACTAGAGAACAAATAATGAATAGGTTCGATACAGGGAGTAAGTTATACCTTCACGATACTTCTTTAAGGTTTGATAGGGAAGGTAAAGCTATATTCTACATAGGTCTTAATAATTTAGAAGATACAACCCGAACTTTCAATATAGAACTACAAGAGTCTAGTGAAATTAGGAGTATATTTCTTGAAGAAATCACTTTAGAAAGTAAGGAAAGAGATGTTTTTATGATAATAATAATGGATCAAGGCGTGGAGAGAGGAGAACAATTAGGATTACAACTAGATATAAAAATGGGCACGGATGACTACGCTAGTAGTATTTTATACGTTCAAAACTGAAAGACCTCTGATTAAACTAAGAGTTTCACTATAAGGATCTTTGTTTTTCACAACGCCACTAGCAACTAAAACACCCTTAGCACCAAGCTCTAAACTTTTACTAACATCAACTTCTTCATGAATACCAGCACCACAAAGAACAGGAATCCTCCTAACCTTGTAAACTTTTTCAACAGTATGCTTTATAATACTAGGATCTTTAGTAGTGACACTGACCCCGCCACCTATTAATTCAGGAGGCTCAACAGCTATTAAGTCAGGAGAATAATAAGCGTAAGAACCAGCTTTATCACTATCAGGAACGCATAAAACTACTTCAAAGTTTTTATCTTTACAATGCTTAATAGTTTTTGTAATAACAGATTTGCTTAATTTAAACTCGGAATGATTTAACAAGGTACCGATAGCACCCGCTTTTTTTACGCTATCAATTAATACTTTACCAGTATGACCCCCGAAATCATCAGGATCGACATGCTGAGCTAAAACAGGCAAATCAACGCTTTTAACAACTTTTTCAATATCCACAGCCTGAACAGCAATAGCTACGTTAGCTTTAGTTTTTTTAACAGCTTTCTCAATCTGTTTAGCTAGCTTTACAGCATTATCACCAGTACTTTCTTTGTACGTTTTAAAATTAATAATAATTATAGGAGTTTTCATAAGACACATCTACCTCTTTAAACCATTGTAATTATAAAGATAATAAACACTAACTATAATAAATGTTACGCTTAAGAATTGACCCATGCTAATACCTAAAAAAAGGGGTTCTTCCCTAAGGAAATCTATAAAGAATCTTAGTAAAGCGTAAAGAAATATGAAACCCCAAAACACGACTCCTTCCTTGAAAACTTTGGATTTGTAAACAAAGTATAAGCCAATACCAATAAATAAGTTCTTTAAACCCTCGTAAATAACGTAAGGATGTCTACAACCTTGTATTGGATGATTAGGATACTCCACACATAAAGCAAAATCAGTTACTGTACCAGGTAATTCCGCATTGATAAAGTTAGCGATTCTACCAAAGAAAACAATAATAGCCGCGGGGATGACTATTAAGTCAGCCAAAGAATAAAATTTAACATTATGTTTTTTACTAAATAAGTAACCCGCAACGACAACACCTACTAAGCCACCATGAAAAGACATGCCTCCCTGCCATATCTTAAATAATACTAAAGGATCAGCAAGTAAAGCTTGAGGATAATAAAATACGAAAGTGAATAGCCTAGCACCAATCATTAAGCCAATAAAAGCATAAAGTATCAGAGTTTCTACTTTCTCCTCAGTCAAGTTTTTTATAAGGCCTTTCCTAGCCTGATATCTTAGGAAGAAATAAAGAAAAACAAAACCTAAAAAATAAACTAATCCATAATACCTAATCTGTAAACTACCTAAAGACAGTAATACTGGGTCAATATTATGAATAAACACTTTTTCTTCCCTTAACTAAAAGATTCTATTATCTTATTTTTTAACTCTTCTTTAGGCATTAAACCAACTATCCTATCAACTTCTTCACCGTCTTTGTAAAGAACCATTGTTGGAATTCCCCTTACGCCAGCTTGACCAGCTAAATCAGGTTCTTCATCAACGTTAACCTTAGCAAAAGTAACATCTTCTACTTCAGTACTTAATTGTTCAAAGATAGGACCGAGCATTTTACAAGGACCGCACCATTCAGCCCAGTAATCAACGATAACATTACCTTTAGTTGTTTTTTCTTTAAAATTCTCACTGCTTAAATTTTCCATTTTTTTCCACCCCGAATCATATGAGTAAAAAGTTTTATTATATAAATTTTTATTTCTTATCCATCCACTCAAGTTTAGGATCATCAGTTTTTAACCCAGTTATTTTTTTAGATAATAAATGAGTATATTTGAAAGAAACGTTACATTTTATACACAAATACCTATTAGTAAAGTTACCTTTCACATCTCCTTTACAAATAGGACAGCCTTGTTTTATAATTTTAACATACATAAGCCTTTAACCAAATAATTATTATGGCTGATCAA
>SKFY01000078.1 GCA_007117755.1 Candidatus Woesearchaeota archaeon
AAAGTCTTAGCTTGGGGTTTGGGTATGGAAAGAATTATAACTAGTTATTATGGTATTAGTGATTTGAGAGAAATATATAATAATGATTTGAAAGAAATAAGAAATAAGAAGGTGTTTTTAAAGTGAAAAAATATAGTAAATTGGATTATGCAAATGAGAAAGTAAGTAAGTCAAAGAGAACAACGCAAATTGTAGTATTAGGAAGTAGCGGAGCAATCTGCACCAAAGAAGCTTATAACATGGCTTTTGAAGTAGGTCAAGAACTTGCTAAAAAAGGAGCTGTTACAATGAGTGGTGGTGGTCATGGTGTTATGGAAGCTAGTTTGAAAGGTGCTAAGAAAGAAAAAGGTATTACTATAGCCATCATTCCATGGGAGAATTTGTATAAAGTTAATGATTATGCAGATTATGTTATAGCAACAGGTATTGGTTGGAGTAGGAATAGTATTAATATTAATAGCGCGGATGGTTGTATTGTTATTCATGGCGGAGCAGGTACTTTAAACGAGGCTACTTATGCTTATATGATGGGTAAGCCTTGTGTGGCTTTAACTACTAGTGGTGGTATTGCTGAAGAAATTAGTAACAGATTCTTTGATACGAGGGAAACCGAAACAATTTACGGTACTAAAACTCCTGCAGGTGCTGTTAAGAAAATTTTAGATCTTGTTAGTAAAAGAAGTAAGGAAGATTATAAAACTGATAAGGATGATGAGTTAATAGATACTGAGGAAAGTAAAAATAGACAGATAAAGATTAAAAATGCCAAAGATAAGTCTTGATAAAAGTAGAGTTTTAAAACTTGTAGGGAAAAAGGTTAGTGACGAAACTCTTCTTAATGAAATACCTTTTATGGGTACTGATTTGGAAGGTGTTACTAAAGATAAGATTGAGGTTGAGATATTTCCTGACCGGCCGGATCTTCTTTCTGAGGAGGGTTTTGCTCGTTATTTGAGTTCTTTTCTTGGTATTAAGAAAGGTTTGAGAACTTATAAGGTTAAAAAGTCTGATTATGAAGTTGTTGTTGATAGTTCTGTTAAAAAAATTAGGCCTTTTACTGTTTGTGCTGTTGTTAAGAAGTTGTCTTTTGATCGGAAGAAGTTAGATAGTTTGATTGATATGCAGGAAAAGCTTCATATAACTCACGGAAGACGTAGAAAAAAGGTTGCTATTGGTGTTTATCCTCTTGATAAGATTAGTTTTCCTGTAATGTATAAAGCTTTGTCTTCTGATAAGATTAAGTTTAAACCTTTAGAATCTAATAAAATAATGTCTGGAAAGGATATTCTTAATAAGACTGATAAGGGTAAAGAGTTTAAACATTTACTTGAAAATTTTAGTAAGTATCCTGTTTTTTTGGATAGTAAAAATAATTTTTTGAGTATGCCTCCTGTTATTAATAGTGATGATGTTGGTAAAGTTAGTCTTTCTACTAAAGATGTTTTTGTTGAGTGTAGCGGTACTGATTTGAATGCTTTGTCTCAGGCTTTAAATATTGTCGTCACTTCTTTAGCTGATGCTGGTGCTGATGTTTATGAGGTAAAAGTTTCTTATGATGATAAAGAATTGTTCACACCTGATTTGAAAACTAAAGAAATGAAAGTTGATATTTGTTGGATTAATGATTGGTTAGGTTTAAAATTAAATGAAAAAGAGTTTAGTGATGCTGTTGAGAAGTGTGGTTTGTCTTATAGTAAAGGTAAAGTTTTTATTCCTCCTTACAGGGTTGATTTTTTACATCCTGTTGATGTCGCTGAGGACGTTGCTACAGGTTATAAGTATTATAATTTTGAGGGTGAAACAGTTAATCTCCATACTGTTGGTTCTGAAAATATTGTTGAAGTTTTAAAAAGTAAATTAAGAGATACTTTTGTAGGTCTTGGTTTTATTGAGAATTATAGTTTAAATCTTATTAGTGAAGATTTTCAAAAAAAATTAGGTAGTAAAAAAATTGTTCGTTTATTAAATTCTTTAAGTGAGACTCATGATAGTATGCGTGAGTATGTTATTTATTCTTTATTGTTGAACGCTTCTTTTAATAAAAGAAATGTTTACCCTCAGAGGATGTTTGAACTCGGTACGAGATATGTTAATGATAAAGATATTGTTGAAAAAGAAAGTTTGGCTTGTTTGATGCTTGGTGATTTTACTGTTACTAATGCCTTGCAAGTTTTAGAAGTTTTAAAAACCAGTTTTGATATTACTTTAAATTTAATTGAGAAGGATCATCCTTTGTTTATTCCTGGTAGGAGTGGTTTGATTCTTCATAAGAAGGAAATCGTTGGTTTTTTAGGTGAATTAAAGCCAGATTTGATTAGTGATTTGGAAGTTGAATTTCCTATTTGTGGTCTAGAATTGGATATTGGTTGTTTGTTAAAAAATAAATAGTCTCACACCTTTATTTCTTATAGAAATCATTTTTTAAAAAGTAAAAGTAATTCATTTTTTCATTTCATATTTTCTCGTCGATAAATATTTATTTTTTCGTCTTATTATTTTATTATCATTAGTAAC